>JAISVP010000048.1 GCA_031271475.1 Oscillospiraceae bacterium
ATATCCGGGAGACACACGCTACGGACACTTGAAAGTTGTGGACACTTACAGCTACAATCAAGCTGGTGCGAGCCTGATAACCCAAACAATGACCGTAGATTCCGGAGAAATTTGGACGCGTTCTATGGCAGGTGGCATGGGCGGTCTATGGAATCAGTGGAAAAAGTTCGCGGCGAAAGACACTGAAAGCATCACCAATTTCCAAATTATTGATGAGTTTACGTTAAGCGGAACAATCAATGGCAATGAAAGGCTGCGCAGAAGTGAAAACTTCACGCTTTCCCGTTCCGCTGATTTATCCAAAATCCGAATTTTGTTCAATGTGTACGCGGAATCAGGCGGACAGGCTAAGGATTTGGCAGAAGCGGGCTGCGGTTACACAACAAGCTTGCAGGGAGACAACACTTTAATCGTTTATCTGTACACTAATAACGCCGCGTTGAGCAATATTCCTTACACCGCAAAATTCACAATTTTGTCTATGGAATAAGTTAAGATAGGAGCGTCATATAAGCAGTGCGGTTAATTTGAATATGTGAGCGGGAGGCGGTAAAAGGGGTACGGACGGCTGTACCCTTTTTATTTGCGGAAAATACTTGACAAATGCGGAGTTATCGGTTATAATAATGGAAGGAGTGAAAAAATGGTAAATGCACTTGATGTGGCTAAATACATTTTAGAACAGTGAGGCGAATTAACCACGATGAAGCTCCAAAAACTTTGTTATTATTCGCAGGCGTGGTCGCTTGCTTGGAATGAAGTGCCGCTTTTTTAGGAGGATTTTTAGGCTTGGGCGAATGTCCCACTCCGGAAATTCCGTTGAATTCATTGAGAATTTGTTCCGATTGTCTCCTTATCTTCACTTTGTTCTACGCTTTCGATGTACCACGGATTGGAAAAGCCTAATATTTCTTCTAAAAATTCATTTTGTGTTAGCATTCTTATATCATATCCCAATCAAAATCTATACACCCCACTCGAAACAACTAAGTACCCGCTTTAATGCATAAAATATCGCCTGCGCTGAGCATTTAAAGGGTTCTGCAAGTTCACTGTCAGACCGCTCCTTTAACGCTTCCTTTTTCATCTTCTTTTCACAAGTGCGTTTAGGCTTGTCTGGAAATCCTGCTGAATATTCCTTTTCACAATTATATAAAGTGCTTTTAGCTATCTTAAAAATCGACCTTCCTTCCTCATAAGTGTGATTATCTCTTTTGCAGCTTACCGCACATTCCTTAAAATCTTTACTGTATCTCATTCTGTTATTTTACCATGTCTTAGTCCGATTGTCAAGTTAAATGGCTATATTCTTAATTGTCAAGTTTTTTAGTAGCAATTCCTAATCAACTCCAGAGTCCTCTTTTTCTAACACTTTTATAAGATTTACCGTTTCAATTGCACTTACACCACAGTCAAATCCCTTATTACCGGATTTTGTGCCGGCACGTTCGATTGCCTGTTCGGTATTTTCAGTTGTCAGCACTCCGAATATGACGGGAATCCCACTGGTTAAGGATACGCTTGCAATGCCTTTTGATACCTCACTGCAAACATAATCATAGTGTGAGGTGCCACCGCGTATAACCGTTCCAAGACAGATTACCGCATCATATTTTTGTGAATTCGCCATTTTTGAAGCAATCAGCGGAATCTCAAATGCACCCGGAACCCATGCTATGTCAATACAGTCTTCACGTACACCATGCCTGGTCAATGCATCTATGGCTCCGCTGAGAAGTTTTTCGGTAATAAACCCGTTAAATCTTGATGCTACAATGCCAATTTTCAGATCTTTTGCAATAAGTTTTCCCTCATAGGTATTCATAAAAGTAATCTCCTTTTATAGGTAATGCCCCATTTTTTCTTTTTTTGCTTTTAAATAGCCAATATCATGTGCATTAGCCTTTATTTCAATCGGTACGCGCTGTGTGATTTTTATACCAAATTCCGAAATCTGATAAACTTTGTCGGGGTTATTTGTCATTAGCCTAATAGTTTTCACACCTAAATCACTGAGAATTTGTGCACCAATATAGTATTCTCTCAAGTCCTCTCCGAATCCCAGTGCAATATTAGCTTCGACCGTATCCATTCCGCGGCTTTGCAATTCATAAGCTTTCAGTTTGTTAAGAAGACCAATGCCACGGCCTTCCTGCCGCATATACAGCAAAACACCTCGACCTTCCTTTTCAATCATTTCCATTGCTGCTTTTAACTGTTCACCGCAGTCGCAACGTGCAGAATGGAACACATCCCCTGTCAAACATTCGGAATGCACCCGGCAAAGCACATTTTGCCCATCTCCAATATCCCCTTTAACGAGTGCCACATGATGCTCACCATTAAGCAGGTTTTGATATCCGAAAGCACGGAAAATGCCGTATTCGGTAGGAAGCAGCGGGGATGCAGCACATATCACCAATTTGTCATGCTTTTTGCGGTAGTCCTGCAGTGCTTTTACCGTAATAAATTTTAAATTAAATCTTTTAGCAAGTTCCGTAAGTTCCGGAATACGCATCATATATCCGTTATCTTTCATAATCTCACAGCACAATCCGCATTCTTTTAATCCGGCAAGCCGCATTAAATCAACGGTAGCTTCCGTATGACCGCCCCGCTCTAACACGCCGTTTTTTTTCGCCGTTAACGGGAACATATGACCGGGCCGTCTGAAATCCTCCGGAACTGAATTTTCGTCAGCTATCTTTAATGCCGTTAAACTTCTTTCCGCCGCCGATATCCCCGTTGCAGTATCCGCATAGTCAACGGATACCGTAAATGCTGTTGTGTGGTTATCGGTATTATTCGATACCATCTGAGGAAACTGTAAACGGTTACATAGCTCTTCACTCATCGGCATACAAATAAGTCCCTTGCCGTAAGTTGCCATAAAATTAACATTTTCAACTGTGGCAAATTCCGCCGCACAGATAAAATCCCCTTCATTTTCACGGTTTTCATCATCGGCAACCAAGATAATTCGCCCTTTTTTTAAATCATCCAGAGCCTCTGAAATTGAATTGAATTCAAACATATTTTCTCCTAAAAGCCATTTTCCTGTAAAAACTGTTTTGTAATTCCTTGCGGAGCCGCAACAAATTTCTCAATATACTTGCCGATAATATCGTTTTCAATATTAACGGAGGAACCGACTGCTCTTTCATGCAAAACAGTTTCATTTGCCGTATGCGGAATTACCGAAACACAAAACCGATCCTTTTGTATTTCCGCAACTGTCAGACTGATTCCGTCAATAGCAACAGAACCTTTTTCGACAATATATCTCATAATACGCGGAGGTGCCGCTATTGTGTACCGAAGTGCAATATCTTCTTTCTTGATTAAGGAAACCGTTCCCGTTCCGTCAATATGCCCGGATACGATATGCCCGCCAAATCTGCCTGTTACCGGCATTGCCCTTTCGAGGTTTACCCGATTGCCGGATTTTAAGCCCGTCATGGATGAGCGGGAAAGTGTTTCATACATAATATCGGCTGAAAAAAATTCCCCGTTAATATCTGTTACAGTCAGGCAAACTCCGTTTACGGCAATACTGTCTCCGATTTTCAAATCCCCGAATATTTTATTTGCCCCAATTGTTACGCAGACTGATTTTGCCCCGCGGGTTATTGTTTTCACCGTTCCAATTTCCTCTATTATTCCCGTGAACAAAGATAATCTACCTCACTTTCAATCAGAATATCTTCACCCAAATAGGATATTTTCCGATTCTTTAATTTTATGCAATCTGCTATATGAGAAATTCCAACACCTCCTACCGGTGTTTTTGCGTTTGCACCGCCAAAAATCTTAGGGGCGATATAGGTTTGCACTTTATGAACAATTCCGCATTCCAAAGCAGAGAAATTCAATGTGCTGCCGCCTTCCAACAGGATGCTGTCTATACCCATATCGCCAAGAATTTTCATTAAAATTTGCAAATTAATGTGATTGTCCATAAGAGGAACCCGAACTATTTCACATCCCCTTTCAATCAGCGTCTTTTGCTTGATTTCATCGCCGC
>JAISVP010000099.1 GCA_031271475.1 Oscillospiraceae bacterium
GACATTAACCCGTACTTATTGATTATGGTTGAGGGAACAGAAATTTACCCGAGATTCGAGAACGGTAAAGATTGGAATTCTCCGCAAACCGATTATGTCACAATGGAATCCGGATTTCACTTTAACTGGTGGGGCGGGAATTTCAGAGGAGTGAAAGATTATCCCATAGACTTAGGAGAACATCAGGCACAGCTTGTTTATTCACCGCACGATTACGGTCCGTCAGTGTGGGAGCAGGATTGGTTTAAAATCGATTTCAACAAAGAGACACTGCACAGAGACTGCTGGCAGCCTAATTGGGCATTTATTCACGAACAGAATATAACGCCGCTGCTTATCGGAGAATGGGGCGGTTTTGTCATAGGAGACCTTGACGAACGCGGTGCGTCTGAACCGGAGAAAACAGCAAAAAACACTGTTTGGCTTGAGGCTTTACGTGAATATATAATTGAAAACCGTTTGCATCATACATGGTGGTGTTTTAATTATAACTCATCTGATACCGGCGGACTTATGTATGACGATTTCCAAAAATGGAACACAACTAAATATGAATTTTTAAAACCCGCACTTTGGCAAACCGATGACGGAAAGTTTATTGGACTTGACCACGAAATCCCTTTAGGCAAGAACGGAATAACACTTACAGATTATTTTGAAGACGGTCCAGTAAAACCCGAAGGGCCGGTAACGCCTGCGGACGGTTGGAAATGGGGAGATGCGGACTGCAATGACACCGTGGAAATTGCCGATGCCGTACGGATCGCTAAAATTATAATCGGTGCAGAAACACTTGCGGATTTTTCGGAAGATACAACAGGATTTGTGCAATCACACGCATACTCAAAACTTGAGGATCTTTCCGATCCTACCGTAAAAGACCTTCTTAATGTTATTCTCTTTATTACGGGAAAAATTACGGAAATTTAAAACCGTTACGGTGATTTTCCCCCGAACGGGCAACTGCGTCACCGATGAGAACGGGATTAGCCCGTTCGGGACCTAAATTACTGTAGAAATGGCTGTATATTGCACAAAACCCGAATCCTTCACATTCGGGTTCGCGTGCTGAAGTTAGAAGAAGTGAAGATATGGAAAATATACAATTCGTAAATCAATGCGAAATCGAAAAAGAGCAGTTTAACAAACAAATAAAATTTGCAAGCCGCCGTTTGGGAATTGAGCCGTTATGGTTTACAGTGCTGAGAATAATATGTACTGTTATAATGGCAGGATTTTTACTGGGATATGTCTTTTTAGTACGTAACTCTGTGATTTTGTTGTGCGGTGTATTGTTTGCCATTGGAGTGCTGGTTTTTTGTGAGGTAAAGCGTTTAACTTACGTAAACACAATTTACAAATCAGAAATCAAGAACTGTGAAGGCGGCAGATGGACCAGCACTAAGCGGTTTGGAGAAAAAATAGAACTGCAGCAATCCAACAATATCACCGTTACTTACAAGTACAGTCAAATCCGTTTAATTGAAGAAGATGAAGACTGTTTTTTGCTTTATATAGGTATTGAAACGATAATGTATGTTTACAAAAAAGGTTTCACTGCGGGTAACGCAGATGATTTTCGTAATTTCATTTATGCGAAGCTCAATACAGGAACCCCGGATGAAAAAATTACGTTGTGGAGCGAGCGTGAATTCAAAAATAAAGTGCGAAAAAAGAACTTGCCGAAAAAAATTGTAATGTCTGCCATACTTATCGGAGCTGTATTATGGCTGGTAGGAGTTATATTATGGCTGGCTCATCCCGGCTTTTCATATGACGAAGATTTCTTCACGGCCGATTCACTGCCTTCCATTCTCTACAGTTATGAAGAAGACGGATTTACACTTATTGCAACAAAAGAACTTGATGGCGGAATTGTGATTTTTTTTTACTGACGGCATGGACACTGTCGATGCTTGTTTATATAGGAATAACGGTATCTCAGGATACGAGTATACGGACGGACATTCATACTCAATCACTGAAATTGATAAATATAACCGTGAAAGTACTGAATATTTGCTGTTCGAATCGGAAAGCGGACTCTTAAAATTCAGCTTTAGCGATGAGGAAATAATCTACGGCATAGCTAATGAGGATTGGTGGACAAGCAATATTGATCAATCCCAAAAACAAAGATATACCATAACTGTGTTCAGGAATGGTAACGTAAATTTTGTTTTGTATTCCAGACTTGTTAAAAACAATATTTCAACGGAATTATCGACAATCTGGGAATCGGTAAACTGGGTGCGGTAACAGCAGGAGCGGTTATTTCTACAGGCGTTTCTAACGGCTATGCAGACCCCGCACGCAAATGCGTGAGCCGCTGAGAACTTCGATTCACCCGTTCGGGGTCGAAATTACTGTGGGTAAATAAACTCACGGGCGGCTTTGCCGCGAAACCGGGGAGTTTATTTGCGGATTAACAATTGATGTGTACATCATACTGCGGCAACTGTTTTACATGAGGAAATTTAATATGGCACAGCCCATTTCAGCACTCGCATCCTTGTATTTCCCAAGCACTGACAGCAATTGCGGTCAGCTTGAAAATGCTTCTAAATTTGCAGATATGCTGTACGCAGCACTGCTTGTTCAACGTAAAAACAACGGTGATGATAACTGCCTTCTTGCACCGCCGGACGAGCCGGAAATCAAAACCCGGAGCGTTCGTGCCTTCACAGAAATATGGCGTGAGTTAATTTCACCGACAGTGTTTCCGCAAATTAAAATGTCTGCATTTATGCGGTTTTGTTCGCTAATCGCCGCAACGGTTGATATAGATTCCCGATATGAACAGATTATACATACTTTTTTGAATGACAAAACAGCCCACAGACCGACTTTGGGACTTGCCGCGGAATTGTTCAGTCTGATTGAACCGATTGAAAAGCAAGACGTGTTCGCGGCTGTATATGAGAGTGCGTTTGAATTGCTTTTCGGAAAACTTGAGTGTAAATCAGAAAGTTCCGCACTCTCAAAACCGCTTGTGTTAAATCCAACGGCAGTGCTTGCTTTCAGCGGCGGAACATCCGGCGGTGCGGAACTTCCTGACTATTGCACCGCTTACATTGGGTCGGAGCGGACGGAGATGATGATAGCACATAAAGCGTATTGCAGTCAAGTTTCGGCATTGCTGACGGCTAATTGCGCATATGAAATGAAATCGTCGCTTATAATCAGACTGTACGGAAAAGACGGTGTTGGGAAGGGTTTCACTGTGCGGAAAGCCGCGGACGAATTAAACAAAAATCTGCTTTTTATTGACAGTGAAATTCTGTTCAAAAGTCCGTATGATGTGTCTGAACTGAAACAAATAACAGCATGGTGTCTGCTTAACAATGCTTTTTTGTGTCTTGATAAATTTGATCCGAATACGGAAAAGAATGCTGTTATAAAGGAAACCTTGAAAACACTCAGCGCACACTTATCGGTATTGGTTCTATGCGGCACGTCTGACGGCGTGTTTGACTTACCCGATAAGTGTATTTGCCATACAATTGAAGTTAAGGCGGCGGATATAAACGGACAAATGCAGTTTTGGAAATACTTTGCGGAAATCGGCGGTTATAAGTTTTCCAAAGACGTCAGCATTAAGAATTTGGTTATGTCGTATGATCTTACGGCAGGGGTTATCGAAGATGTACTGAAACTTGCGCAAACCGAAGCAATTGCAAATTCGCAAACACAAATAACATTGCGGAATATTGAAAATGCTGTCCGTTGGAAAACACGTACTAATCTGTCGGACTTAGCTGTTGCGGTGCGGGCGCATTTTACTTGGGACGACCTTATTCTCGGCAATGAAGCGGTGCGGATGCTGAAAAAAGTCTGTACCCGTGTCCGCTATGAACGCAAAGTAAACAATGAGTGGGGTATCGGAGCAAAGCTTCCTTATGGAGGCGGCGCAGCACTTCTGATGTACGGCCCGCCGGGCACAGGAAAAACAATGGCGGCACAGGTGCTTGCCAACGAACTCGGACGTGATTTATACAAAATCGAACTTTCACGAATTGTGAGTAAGTACATCGGAGAAACCGAAAAGAACCTTGCAAGGATATTCGATTCCGCAAAAGGATGTAATGCGATTTTATTTTTTGATGAAGCTGACGCGCTGTTCTCCAAACGCAGTGAAGTTAAGGATTCCCGCGATAAATATGCTAATACAGAAACGTCATATTTACTTCAAAGACTGGAAGAGCATGATGGGATTTCAATTTTAGCAACCAACAGCGTCCCTAATATGGACATAGCGTTTAAAAGACGGATCAACTATTTTGTCCATATAGAAAAACCTGATGAGAAAACCCGTCTGCGAATTTGGCAGAGTCTTATTACCGCTCAAATACCGATTTGCCCGCGGCTTAATCTTGAAACTTTTGCTAACCGGTTTGAAATGACAGGAAGTGAAATCAAGTCGGCGCTGATTGAAGCGGCATATACAGCGGCGGAGAAAAACAGTAATATTACAAATGAACTGCTCATATCGGCAATTAAAGACGAATATCAAAAAAACGGGAAAGTACTGTCACAATCGGATATAATCTTTTTTTAAGA
>JAISVP010000138.1 GCA_031271475.1 Oscillospiraceae bacterium
CAAACCAGTATATCCAGTCCGCTTGAATGGCGGAAATGCTTGTATTGATCTCCCGTTGCGGGATAATTTACTGTTTTCATTTTTTTCTCCTTCAGCTTACCAAATATACTGTGTCGAGCGCGAACCCTTCGGCAGCTTCGATTATCTGCTGTTTAGTAACGCTTCTGTAGCGTGCGATTTCTTCTTCCGGCGTAAGCGTTTCACCTCTGACCAGATTGCTGAAACACCAGTTAACATATGAACTTGGGGTATCTCCCACGCTTTTTAGTGAGTTAATGATGCTTAAAACGGAATTGTCTATTTCCTCCTGAGTGAAATTTCCTGCCTTAATTCCGTCAATCTGTCGGGAAATCTCCGTCTTGACAAGCTCTGAGTTGCTCTTTTCAATTCCGCAGCTGACGGCTACCGTGTTTTTCAGATTGTTAAAGGAACTTGAGCAATAATAACAAAGGCTCTGCTTCTCACGGACATTTACGAACAGTTTTGAAAACGGGGTTTCACCTAAAATGGTATTGAACAGTTTCTGCTGATAGTATCCGTCCGCTCCGGTTTTAAACGCCATAACAATATTGGCTTGGTTAACGTCAAGGCTTTCACCCGCTATGCGGACTTCTTTCTTTAACGGGCTTGGCGTCTTGAATTCATACAGGCGGTCGTCACGTGAGATCTTGCCGAACTGCTCCGTAAGAATCTCTTTTACAGACGGATTTTCACTTACTCCGACATAATATATTTCAATCTGTGCGGCTTTAAGCAGTTCCCTGTACTGACCGTATACCGTTTCGGACAAAGCTGACTGTGCGTTTTCTTTAGTTCCGTTGGACGGAACCGCACACGGTTCGTTTTCATAGATGTGCTTTCCTGCCTGTAATACGGCATATGTGCGTTTGTTATTTATTTCCGCGTCAATTGCTTCAATTAAATCTTTTTTCTTGAATCCGAAAATTTCCGGGTCAAAAGCATGAAGGGTCTGCCGGGAGCTTTCAGATGTTCCCGCCGTCACAGCCGCTTCCGGGGCGGCGGACACGGCACCAACGCCCGCCGGCACACAGATATTCGGGGCGGAGGACACGGCACCAACGCCCGCCGGTACACAGATATTCGGGGCGGCAGACACGGCACCAACGCCTGCCGGCACACAGATATTCGGGGCGGATGACAGTACCGGAGAATTTAAACCGGGGGTTTCCCTTACGGCACCAACGCCCGCCGGTACACAGATATTCGGAGCGGAGGAGAGTACCCGCGGCTTAAAAATACAGGATGTGAAGATTTCAAGCGCTTCTGTGAGAATGTCTTCGTGTCCGAATGTGAATTTGGTATCAATTAAGTTAAGGGACAGCGTGATTACCTGCATATCCCCGCATCTGCTGACGCTGCTGTCAATGCCTGTCCCGTATAAGGCACTGAGTTTTTCCGTCAGGTCTGTCATTGTTTTATATTTGTAATTGGTTGCTGTTATAATACCCGCGGCAATACTGTTCAATGCGGCTGTATCGGCGTTTAACGGTGTGATGAACTTTATTTTTACGGTGTTCGTTTTGAATTTCGGGTCAATGATTTCCGTATAACCGATGCTTCCGGTCAGCTGCTGTCTTTTATAATTCATTTGGTTCTGTTATGCTCCTTACTTTATACTTCACTATTATTCATATTTTCTATTATATCATACACCAAAATAAAAAGCAAGCATAATTTTCTATCATTTTACAGAAATCACAGCCAGTTTCTTTTCATGCCTGCGGGCATAGTTTATGGTTTGTGCCGTGCCTCCGGAATGCCCGTTCCATACGGCTATGACATAATCCGAACGCTCTACCATCTGCCGGTTCCTGTTTTGCATACATCCCGGCGTGTACGATTTCTGCAATAAAATTTTGCGGTCGCACTGCTTCAGTATGCTGTAATACCGCCGTTTGTCGCAGTCCGACCAGTATCTGCACTGGTCAAGGCACGGAATAAGCGCCTCAAGTTTAATATGCGGATGTGCTTTTTTCAGTTCCAGTACGGTTTCAGCCGCCCATGTATCCACGCCCATTGCCATGCCGCTTATAAAGCGGGTGTATCCGCCGTTTATTGCCTTTTCAATACAGTCTTTAAGCGAGCTTTTTATTTTAATGCATTCCCAGTCGTTTTCGTTAAATTTATACGGAAGATTCTGCGGACGGTGTCCTGTAAAACATACTGTGTTCATTTTAATTCTCCCTAACTGTGTTTTTATCTGTTTGTTTTCTTACTATAGTATATACTATATTTAACATATTGTCAAGAGTGCGTATTTGCTGTATAATACAGTTATGGAGGTGTCGGAATATGGCTACGGTGCGGTTAACATTGGATAAGTTTTTGAAAAAAGAAAATATTACGCGGTATGAGCTGAGCAAAAGAACAGGTGTGAAATTCCAGACAATTGACGGCTATTATAAAAACAGGATAATACGGTACGACAGTTATATTCTGGCTCAAATTTGCAGCGCTCTCGAATGTGATATTAAGGATATTATTGAGTTTACCGGCGATTCCTGACGTAAGGGGTCTGATGTATGCTCGGTTTCGGCACAGCCGTTTTTACAGCAATTTCGATTAGAACGGGCAAATCCGTTAGAAATGGCTGTTACTGCTGTGCCGCGTAAAAATGTAATTTGAGAATTTTTTAAAAAACTCTTGACAAATACTTACGGATATGATATAATTATTTGTCCGATAAAAAATTAAGGAGAAAAAAATGGATCTTTTTGAAATAATTTCAGGTTCGGTGCTTCTGCTGATAGGGGTTTTAACTATAATTCTGTGCCTTTTACAGGACCAGAAAGCACAGCAGAATATGACTTCCGCTATTACCGGTGCGAACAATGAATCGTTTTACGGTAAAAATGCAGGTGAAACTAAGGAAGCGGCGTTTAAAAAATTAACTAAAATTCTTGCCGTCCTGTTTTTTTTAGGTGCGCTTACGATGACGGTTGTTCCCGCGTTGATTGCGAAGTTTTCCCAATCGTAGCCGTTAGACGGACTCTTGGAAACGGCTGTAAATATTGCGGTAAAGGGTGTGCCGGTTCGGTATGCCCTCTTTCCGGTGAGGTAACAAATGGCTAAAAAGAAAAAACGCGGAGCGGGAACTGATCCGGTGCTTGCCCGGGAAGTTACTGCGATGAAAGAGAAAATAACTCAAAGACTTGCCGGATTCGACGGCTTTATGTGCCCGCGGAATATGTTCGTTGCGCAGGCTAAGTCAAACGGCAGGAATTCCAAAAAGAACTTGCTTAAGGCTCTTAATGAACTCTATGATGAGGGCCGTGTCAGTCTGCTTGACGGAATGCTTTTCCTTTGTATGGAGGCGTCCGTTACGAAGCTTATGAAAACTGCCGGGATCGTCACACGCAATGCCGACGGTCTTGAGTTTTTTGTTCCCGGAAAATTCCTTATGGGTGCGCTGATCGGCGATACCGTAATGATTGCGCCGATCTATTCCTCTGACGGTGAGCCTAAAGCACAGGTTGTGAGGATTGTTAAGGAATCTGACAGCAGAATTACCGGGATTGCTTTGTGTGACGAGTATGGGGATTTCTATTTAATGCCCGATAATATGGGTATGAATATGATTCGGCTGGTGAAGTCCGACTGCCCTTTTGAGGACGAGTCAAGGGTGCTTGCCGAAATTGTTTCACGCGGTGTACGCCACAGCGAACACGTTGCAAGGGTGATTGTAAATTACGGAAATTCCGGCAATGCCGCTGTGTGTGCTAAGGCAATTATTGCCGCTGCGGTGTCAAGCGAGGGCTTTTCCCCTGAAACTTTGGCTATGGCTAAGGAAATTGATACGGCGGGTATATCCGGGAAGGACTGTGCCGGACGGCTTGATTTGCGCGGTAAAAATATATTTACTGTTGACGGTGCGGATTCTAAGGACATGGATGACGCTGTTTCGGCGGAAAAAACGGATTCCGGATATGAATTGGGCGTGCATATCGCCGATGTGTCGCATTATGTCAAGGCAGGCTCGTCCATAGACCGCGAGGCGATGGAACGCGGAACAAGTATCTATTATGCCGATAAAGTCATTCCGATGCTTCCGGCTGAACTGTCTAACGGAATCTGTTCGCTTAATCCGGGTGAGGACAGACTTGCTTTTTCCGCATTGATGAAATTTGACTTCGAGGGGAATATTCTCGATTACCAATTCCGTAAAACTGTGATTTTTTCCCGTGTTAAGGGTATTTATTCTGAGATTAACGATTTGTTCGCAAAAGGTATGCAGTCGCATTTCTTTGATAAATACAGCCAGATTTACGGCGATTTAACCGTAATGAAGGAATTGGCGGAAGTGCTTATTAATAAACGCGCAAGCCGCGGCGCGCCTGATTTCGGGGAAACTGAAACAATAATTAAACTCGACAAAAATGACAAATGCATTGATGTAAAAGCGAAAATAT
>JAISVP010000145.1 GCA_031271475.1 Oscillospiraceae bacterium
AATAGAATACTCATCGAATACGGTTATTCTCAATGCGAATTCAGTATTGGGCTCAAAATGCCCGAGTTCCCTTATGCTGAAATTCTCGCCCTCAAAATACTGTCCGGCACTGGAAAAATTAGCAAATCCTGTGCCTGCGGAATTCTTTTCGGTACTTACCCAGAGATTGACTTTATGCTCATAACTTGTCGGAATAAACAGATACACCGGACTGTCATTGGGAGCGGTTATATGGTATTCAACCGTTGGGTCTCCTGTTTCTTTCGCGATATATTTGGTATCCAAATTGGTATAAGGCTCCGTTGTAACGCTTCCCAAAGTGGGATTTCCAACGGGAATACTTTTAAAATACTGCTCAACATCTTTCCCGACAACGCCTGCCATTACTTTGTTTTGGTTATCGAACGGCATTAGCTTTCCAAGCTTGCCTGCACTGAGGATTTTGTCACTTGCCATATATCCCACAGACAGCGCGTCCGGGTTTTTATAGACGGTCGTAAGCTTCGTGTGAGTACCGTTCCAACCCTCGTCGCTTTCCCATTGCTTTTCATACAGGCGCGGAACATTGCCTTCACGGTCTAAAACATATTTAAACCCAAGAAGTGAATCCGCCAAAGGGGTTGCGCCCCGGTATTTTGTATAGAAACTGCTGTAGCTGTAACCGAGTCCGCCCACGAAATCGAGCGTTTTCGTATTCATAACGGAAGTCGAATGCGTCATGCCGCGGAGCTTAACGCCTAACGGGTCATTGCTTGAGCGGTTAAAAGTTTTTTCCGCACGGAAAAGCGAGGGGTCACCCTCAATAATTTTTTCGGACATCTCCCTTACCGGGTTAATATTTTCATAATAATTCGAGCGTTTGGTATATACGACGTCATCATGGATATCAAGGAAAGTCTGGTAGGAATTGATTAACATTTCCGCCATCACCACAATGAGAATCAAAGCCGCCGGAAGAGAAGACTTTTTACTGTCTTTTGCCGCCCCAAGCATTATGGCAAACGCAGCAAGGCATACAACCGTAAACCAGACCGTTCCCATAGTGTCAACATTTTCATATTCCCCGAACCTGTCGACAATGAACAGATACGCAACAATAACGCCGACCGTTCCGCAAATTGATTTTTTGCTGACGGACTCAAGGTGAATAAAAGCATGTGCCGCCATCGCAATAACCACAAATGAGAAAAGGAACGAATATCTGAACGGTATCCAGTTAGGCTGCTGAAACCCGTGCATGACTATATCCACAGGTTTTATATACATAAAAAGGAACAGCAAAGTCATAAGAATTAAATTCCCGATTTTTTTCCTTGACTCAATTTTCCTGTTCATGAAGTAAACGGGCACTAAAATGAGCGTAAGCACCCCGCTGTACACCATCGGCATACCTTCATTGTGCACGGTATCGTAACTTGCCGGCAGTAACTTATGAAAGAAGTCGAATGCGAAAAACTGTGAACGGAACGTCAAATCCGGCTCACTGAAATCGAACTTACCCAGTTTAAGGGCATTGTAAATGGGTATGAGTATAGCGCACGCGCACAGCAGACTTACCGCACTGCAAAGTCCGAACCTCACAAAGGTTTTAACTGTTTCCCAGCTGTTTCTTCTGACGTCCGAAGCGAAGAACATATAATACAGGAAATAAATCACCGTAAAAATGCCGACCATGTACCCGATATAGAAGTGCGCTAAAAACATTATGCCCAAAGGAATAATGTATCCGAGTTTTTTCTTTCCGTCCACAAGCCGTTCCACGCCAAGCAGAATCAGCGGCAGAAACGCCGGCCCGTCAAGCCACATTAAGTCAATAAGCTGCACAACCATATAAGAAGACAGCGCGTATACGGTAGAAAAAATCACCGCGTGAATATCCCGCATTCCCTTTGACTTGGTAATAAAGTAATAGAACGTAAGACCGCAGGTACCTATTTTAGCCAGCTGTATTATAAGCAAGCTGCCCAAAATCATCGTCCGGGGCAGCAGTACCGCTATCAACGTAAAAGGACTTGCAAGATAATACGCAATAATACCGATATAGCCTCCGGACAGACTGCCCGACCAGTTATAGAACACCGACCCGGTCTTATCCCAGATTGCATCCCTTAACCCTTCAAAAAAGTACACATACTGTGCGTTAAGGTCAAGCACAAGTACGGACGAGTCCCCGAAAGGGAAGATTTCAAATAAAATATATGCTCCGTAGACCACAGCCACGGGAATAATAAACGCAATAAAAAGGAACTTATTCCTTCTTAGGAACGCCAAAAACCCTGTTTCTTTACGCTCAGCGCGCATTCGTTTTTTCTTTTCGGTTTTCTTTTCGGGTAAAGCAGACACTTCCCCAACCTGTACAATTTTTTCTTCCATTGAGTCCTCCAAAGTTACCTGCGGAATTTCAAGAACTTTATCTAAGAGCCTGTTCAATATCTTTTTGTAATTGTGCTTTTTGGTAGATTTTTGGCTTTTCTAGGCAAAATTCCGCAGTAATGCTTGCGCCTTACAAGGAATTTTAACGATGAAAAACGGAAATTTTGCTGAAAATGACACTTGCCAAA
>JAISVP010000040.1 GCA_031271475.1 Oscillospiraceae bacterium
AATACTTTTTTAAAAAAATTATAAAATCTTTACGGAAGAAAACAAGGCACAGTAAAACGCCCTGAAAGCAAACTCAAGGCGTTTCACTGTGAAAAATAAAAGAAAATAAAACATGATTAATCATCGACATTATTATAACACATTAATTTGCGTTTGTCAATACCTTTTAAAAAAAAAAAATAAAAAAATTTTTTCGCAATGTTTTCAAGCGGTTTCCAGAGCCTGCGCGGCGCTGATAATCCCGATTTTCCCTGCCGGGTAAGTCAGCCCGCCCTGAAGCCATACAGCATACGGCTGACGCATCGGAGCATCCGCGGACAGTTCAATTGAAGCCCCCATATTAAAGCCCCCGGCAGCCATTATCACCTTGCCGTCATAACCGGGCATATCCCAAGCCTGCGGACAGACAAATGAATCCACGGGACTGCCCGCCTGCAAGCCTTTGCAGAAGACCGCCACTTTTTCGGGACTTCCGAGTTTTATTACGGTAATAATGTCCGCACGTTTTTCACTGTTCCGGGGCAGACATTCATACCCTAAGGAAGTAAACAGTTCCGACGCAAAAGCAGATGTTTTCAACGCATTGGCGGCAGCTTGCGGAGCTAAAAACAGCCCCAAGAACATTTCCTTGTTCTGCCCAAGCGAACACCCCAGATCCTTCCCCGCACCGGAATAAGAAAGCCTGTCCGCACACAGTCCGACAAGTTCTGCTTTTCCGGCAATATAACCGCCTGTGGAAGCAATTCCCCCGCCGGGATTCTTTATAAGGGAACCGATACATAAATCCGCACCGAAATCCGTAGGTTCGGTATTTTGCGTAAATTCCCCGTAACAGTTGTCCACTATGCAGATTACATCCGGATTTCCGTGTTTTGCCGCAGCAATCATTTCCCCGATTTCTTCGGTAGTAAACGATTTACGGAATGTATACCCGCGCGAACGCTGAATAAAGACCGCCTTTGCGCCGGAAGCCGCGGCAGATACGGCATTTAAATCCGGCATACCGTCTGTTTCCCCTGTTCCATTAAGCGGAACTTCCCGATCTTCTATGCCCCACTCCTTAAGCGGAACTTCCCGATCTTCTATGCTCCACGGCTTAAGCGGAACTTCCCGATCTTCTATGCTCCACTCCTTAAGAGGAACTTCCCGATCTTCTATGTCCCACGGCTTAAGAGGAACTTCCCGATATTCTATGCCCCACGGCTTAAGCGGAACTTCCCGATATTCTATGCCCCACTCCTTAAATCCTTTAATTACCTTTTGGAGGGTATCGTAGGGTGTTCCGGTAACTGACACAAGCGTATCACCCGGACGCAGCACGCCGTAAAACGCGGTAGATATGGCATGTGTGCCGGATACAAAATTATGTCTTACAAGCGCGTCCTGAGTACGGAACACATCCGCATACACCCTGTCAAGCGTATCCCGCCCGAAATCGCCGTATCCGTAACCGCTTGTACCGCCGAAGCAAGCCTCGCTGACTTTATTTTTCACAAAAGCCTCAAGGACTTTTCCGGTACATTCCTCCTCTGTCCGCGATATTTCCGCGAAATGCGGGAACGCGAGCATTTCCGCCTTTGCGGAGAATTCTTTAATTTTCTGTGATACAGTCATTGAATTAATTGCCTTTCATCGGTTAAGTTACGCCGATTCTGCCCACACTGACAAATTACGGCAAAACATCTTAAAAAAAATGTAAAAAAAACAGTTGTACTCCATAGAAATAAATGTTATAATATACAAGTGGTATTTGGATGTTTGAAAGGTGCGGAAGAAAATGTTTATAAAAGATATAGGAATTGATTTAGGTACGGCGAATACACTTGTATACATGAAAACCAAAGGAATTATTATCCGTGAACCGTCAGTGGTAGCGGTTAATACGAAGACGGAAAAAGCGCGCTATGTCGGTCAGGAAGCAAAAGATGTAATCGGGCGCACACCCGGCTCGATTATAGCGGTGCGCCCGCTTAAGGACGGAGTTATAGCGGACTATGACATTACAACGACAATGCTGCAGGAATTTATCCGCAAAGCATTGCAGGGATCCGCTTTTGCAAAAGCAAGGGTAATTATCTGCATACCGTCCGGCGTTACGGCAGTCGAACGCAAGGCGGTAAAAGACGTTGCGGAAAAAGCGGGAGCGAAGACTGTTTCAATCATCGAGGAACCGATGGCGGCGGCAATCGGTGCGGGACTTCCGGTGGACGAACCTAACGGCAGTATGATAGTTGACATCGGAGGCGGCACCTGTGAAGTAGCGGTACTGTCCTTGGGGGGAATTGTTACATCACGCTCGGTAAGGGTTGCGGGGGACGAATTCGATTCGTCTATTATCAACTTCATAAAGAAGAAATACAACCTGTTAATCGGGGAACGCACTGCCGAGAACATAAAAATCGAAATCGGCTCGGCATATCCTTACGGAACCGAGGAAACGATGGCAATAAAGGGCCGCAATCTCTTAAACGGACTGCCGGAAAACATTACGGTCACATCAGCGGAAATACGGGACGCATTGGCGGAACCGCTCTCAAGGGTCATAGCGGCGGTTAAGGAAACACTGGAAAAGACGCCGCCGGAACTTGCCGCCGACATAATAGATCAGGGCATTACGCTTGCCGGAGGGGGAGCATTGCTGAAAGGACTCGACAGACTCATCAACAAAGAGACAGGAATTCCGGTTTATGTGGCGGAATATCCGCTTGACTGCGTTGCGGAAGGCACGGGCAAAATGCTTGAACACGTTGATAAATACCGTGACATCCTCTATGAAGACTCAAGGAAATACTATTAACTGCCGATTATGACCATAACGCTTTTAATATTTTGAATATCGGCAAACGGTTTAACAGTGGCATAAGAAGACAGTCCGCGGGCATCGGGTACAATATCAACAACCGTGCCCACGGAGTATTCCCTTGGGAATCTGCCGCTGTTGCCGGAAGTAACAATAAGGTTGCCGGGCCGGACGCTGTTCTGGCTGTCAATAAAAACCATGCGGCAATGCCCGGAAACAGCGGAAGAGATATTCCCTTCAATAACGCCGTTATCCTCGCTTTCAACGCACAGTCCGCCCATAGACACTTCCGGGGACAGGATTGTTTTGACTACGCAGTAGCTGTCATACAGTTCCGCAACGATGCCGACAAGCCCATCGCCTGTAACCACCGGGTCATAGAGTTTTATGTCACTTTTCGCACCTTTATCAATCATAAAGGACGAAAACGGGTCATTGGCAATAAACCCGGTAACCTTTGCGGGCGGCGAGAGTTTATACTCTTCATTTTCAATCTTTATGCCTATGAACTTGCGTAATTCGTCAAGTTCTTTTTTCGTGTCCTCATAGTCGTTAAGGCGTTCATAAAGGTCGGCAATTTCGGCTTTCAACGCCTGATTTTCTTCATAATACTCCCCCGCTTGGAAGTACTTGCGGAAGTTCGTATCAAAAAAACTGCCTATGGAATTGGAAAAAGAACGCACAGGGCCGGACACCGCACCCAATACACCCTTTGTACCTGCCGCCGCATCGGCTCCGGAAACCGAAAGCACCATCAGTACCGCCATAAGCACCGCCATCCCCAGCACTATCTTAAACTTTACACTTCTAAAAAAAACAAGCATTTTTTAAACCGCCTTTCCTTTTTTTAAGCCGCTTTTTCTCTTTACCTCTCCGATTTTCAGACTTCCGGCGTGGGCTGGTACTGACCGGGAGCCCCGGCGGGCAAACGCGACATACGTACCTGTACGCTTTTTAACTGACGCGTTAACAATGTGAAACCAACCCCGGCTTAAAAGTTTTTGCTTTCGCTTTTTTCAAAAAGCGAAACGGGGTTTGGGGCGGTAGCCCCAATATAGCCTGCCGCCCGCAGGCGGCGTAATAATGC
>JAISVP010000086.1 GCA_031271475.1 Oscillospiraceae bacterium
TTTTGCCCTCCTTAATAATTTGGAATTTATACCCACTGTTTATGATGGTCGGTTTCAGACAAACCTTGGAATTATTATAGCATAAACTGCATAGTTTGTCAAGCATAATTCTACAAAAAGTTTACGCAAGTTCTGTTCGGGAACGGATTTGACGCTTACATTACAGTAATAAACAGCGTGAATATAAAAGTTCACGCTGTTTTATATCCAAACCAAGAATTTTTTGGAGATTTTAGGTAACTTTTAGTAGAAAAATGAATATTATTAAAGGGGAAGTGTTTCGTGTAATCCATTAGTAACAATCTCTTAACCCAAATCTATCCACTATAGAAAGGAAAATCTGTTATGAAAAAGAACATCCTAACAAAATGCCTAATAGTAATGCCTGTCATTGTGCTGTTTGCAGCATTACTTTTTCTTAACTACACTGTTGAGTATTTTCGGGATACGTCATATAATTTTGTTTACGATACCAATGTGGAGTCTGTTAAGAGATTTTCTAAGGAATTGAACGATTTGTCTGTCTTGGGATACACTAGCCGTGTCTACGGCGATCTTTATACCAATATGATCCGAATTTATAGTAAAACATTAGGCGAGAAAGATGCTATTGTTACATTTTTAGTATTTGACGGGCAGATTATTCACAGCAGTAAAAAGAATGAAGCTTATTTAACACATCTGTTGGAAAAAGAATCCAACTTAAAAACTATCAATGATGCATTCGAGTCACGAAGTAACGGAGAACTCATACTTGACCACGACGGAAATATTGAAAAAGTTTATTATCACAGATTTTACAGCGGACCTGATGACTTTTGCCTGTTTATGTGTGTTGAGAAGCAGGCTATCAAAGACAAGTTACATGCTGATAACGTAATTATTCCTGTCAGTATTTTTGCATTGTTGCTTCTGTTTATGACGGAATACACAATTTGGCTTAAAATAGTGTGCGTTCGCAATGAAGAGAACGAGAATCATAAAGAGGAGAGTGATCAGGATGAAGATAAATTATATTGAATTACTCATTAACATTATACTTGCTTCATTTGGCGGAATAGTGAAACGGATTACCGAACTGGAAAAACATCCGGAAAAGAAAGCTTCTTTTTCATACTATATTGCAGGCTCAATCATATCGGTATTTGTCGGTATTGTAGTATATAATATATGCAAAAGTTTCAACATTTCACAGTTTCTTACAGCAGGTCTTACGGCACTGTCTGGATATATGGGTACTCCTGTGCTGGATTTTATGTCTGACATTGTGAAGAAGAGGATTGAAAAAAACACCATGAATTAGAAGTTTTTATGAGCAAGTTATACTAAGTTCCAACTGTTTATGTTAACGGGAAAATGATCCAAAAGTTACAATCGGTGTTTATTCCATGTTGATCTTGACATGAGTTTCTATGACATATGTTATTATGTCACACCGGCAAACTGAATCGCCAGTATTAACCACAATCAAGTCGTAATATTTATTCACAAGTCCTAAATCACAAATTCCCAACCGCCATTTATAATATAGCAGTTGGGAATTTATGAATGGGTGATTTTGGAAGTTGCAGCAAACCTGTTGAACCTGTTTGCGTACATAAAGTACGGATATTTTATGCATCAGCTTATAAAATTGTATGGCGTTTTCTGGTATACACAGTAATTCAGCCAATTACTGAACATAAGGTTCGCATGTCCGCTCCAAATAAAAGGGGGCTGTTCATTTATATTATCTTCCGGGAAATAATTTACAGGTCTGGTGATGTTTAATCCCTTATCTAAGTCACGGAAATACTCATTTGCAAGCGTCTGAGCTTCATATTCAACATGACCGAAAATGAAGAATTGCCTGCCGTTTGTACTTTGCACGGCATTAATACCCGCTTCATGCGAAGAACTCAGAATCTCCAACTGCGGATGATTTTGTATTTCTTCCGGAATACTTTCCGTATAGCGTGAATGAGGCACAAAATGAATATCATCGAAACCTTTCAGCAGCTGTGAGTTTTTTTTAACCGCAGCGTGCGGAAAGATTCCAGAAAGCTTCTTTTTAAGCAAACGCTTCTCTATTCCAAAATGGTAATAAAGTCCAGCCTGTGCCCCCCAACAGATATGCATTGCCGAATACACATTTGTTTTTGACCATTCCATTATCTCACAGAGTTCCGGCCAATAGTCCACCTGTTGGAAATCAAGAGTTTCAACAGGTGCACCTGTAATAATGAGACCGTCATATCTGCTGTGTTTTATATTCTCAAAAGAAGTATAAAATGCGTCTAAATGTGTCAAAGGTGTGTTTTTAGAAATGTGCGACCTGACATGAAGCAGTTCCACATCAACCTGTAACGGGGTATTACTGAGTAACCGCATTAACTGTTCCTCTGTTTCTATCTTCTTGGGCATAAGGTTCAGTATCACAATCTTAAGCGGCCGGATATCCTGTGTATCCGCATCATGTACGGACATAACAAATATATTTTCACTCATCAGCGTTCTGAACGCCGGTAAATTTTCAGAAATCCTCAAAGGCATATTCTGATTAACTCCTTTTTCCGCCGCAGCGTTTTAAACAGTTTTCAACCCTCCCCGTAACTGTCAGAAACCAATTTATTTACACCGGGTGTATGCCTTTAGACATATCCGCATGTTTGGTGTCTATGCCATACTTCCTGTTACGGCGTTTTTCAAAGAATTTTACGGCAACCTGCCCGAACTGTGCATAACTTAACACATCTTCCTCCTGCTGAATCCACTGTTTGCATTCATCCCGCAGCTGTTCAAGTTCCGGTTTCAACTGATCGGCCGGACGGCAGTCAATAGGAGAATCGCTGCCGATTATCTGTTTTCTGAACTGCGGATCAATCGGCACCGGCGTTTTGCCGTATTCACCGCGGACAAG
>JAISVP010000140.1 GCA_031271475.1 Oscillospiraceae bacterium
AACCTTATCATAGTCAAGGGACGCTGTCGCCGCCACGGAAACATTTTCCGCACCGAACACCGGGTCAAAGATTTTATGTACTTTTTCCTCGTAGCCCTGTTCCGTAAGACCCTCATAAAAACGTCTGCGTTCTTCCGAACCCAATTCGTCAAAGCCTTCCACGACATCCTCAACGCCCGTCAATTCCCTTACGCCGTTTCCCGCGTCAATTACCGTAACATCGTCCGGCGTCATTTTCTCAACATTGTAAGATACAAGATTTTTGACTGCCGATACGCTGTTATGGTCAAATTTTGCACCCGGTTCAAGCCAAAGGGAAACGCTTGCGGAAGCTTTTTCAGCAGCCTTTTCTTCCTCACTTTTCCATACTCTGTCAACATTTTCCGGCACAGACAACATAACCTCCGCATTTCTGATACCTTCAAAACGGCGCAGCAATGCGTTCATCTTTTCTTCCGTAGCCATTCTCAGAGTTTCTTTCTTTTCAAACTCCGTCATAGTAATGCTGATGTTGTCAAAAAACATTGAATATCCGGGTGTAGACTGCGTAAAGCCGTTCTCCGCCATTCTGAGCATTACCGTATCGGCCTGTTCAGTCGGAACTTCTATCTGACCGGCTGAATTAAGTCTTGCACTAACTCCCCATGACTGCAGCTCCGCATATGCACTGTTTGTTTCCGACTGACTTAAATTCTCACCGTTAAACAACACCTGATACTCTGATTTTTTACCCGCACTGATTATTATGGATACTGCAACGGCTATAATCAGTGCACATGCTGCCGCCGGAATCAATATCTTAACAGGCTTTGCGAGCTTTCCCCATAAAGCCTTTATTTTCGCCCATAAATCAGTAAAAAATTTATTCATATAATTCCATACTTCCTTACAGTTTTATGTTGCGGAGGACAACGTCCGCCCCCGCTTTGCCAATTCGGTAATGTACCTGTCCGGGAACTCCTGTCAGCAGTTTATTTGCCCGAACCGCCCTGTTTCCCGTCAGCCTGCGGCTGACTTAAAACATACGGCGAATATTAAACTTAAAACTTCTAACTTTACAAAGCTATTTTTCTTTGCTGAACAACTCAAACATAAGAATTACCGTTCCCAAAACGCCAAACGCAATACCGGCAAGCGTAAGAAGACTGTCTGTTCCCTGACCTATAGCAAACATAAATGCTCCGCCAAGAAAGAAAAAGCCTCCTATCAACGATCTTTTCATATTTGTCTCCAAAAATCACACTCTGTCGACGGCATTTTCACACCTGTCTCCAAAAACCACACACTCTCTGTCAACGGTCTTTTCACACCTGTCTCCAAAAATCACACTCTGTCAACGGTCTTTTCACACCTATCTCCAAAAATCACACACTCTGTCAACAGTCTTTTCATACCTGTCTCTAAAAATCACACTCTGTCAACGGTCTTTTCACACCTGTCTCCAAAAACCACACACTCTCTGGCAACAGTATTTTCATACCTGTCTCCAAAAATCACACCTGCATTTGAAGAACTTCTTTATAAGCGTTGACCGCCTTGGAAACCAACTGTGTGGTCAGTTCAATAGCCATTGCCGTTTTTGCCCCTTGAATCTGTATGCTGTCAAGATCATCCGTATACCCCATAGCAAGATTGTACGAATTCACCGCCGACTCCTGCTCCATTGCCCTAACACCGCCAACAGCTTCTTTCAATGTGTCAAGAAAACTAAGCGTACCGCCTTCAGCATCGCCTGTCTGTACCGGCGGTGCATATTCTTCCGTTTCCACACGGGATATTCTCTTAATAGGTTCAATGAAATCCGTCTTTAATATCGGTTCTATTGCATTTATCATATTAAAACTCTCCTTTTTCAGCTCAAAGCTTTATTTTGCCGTTACCGTTCACTCCATAAAATTAAGACATTATCTTCTCCCGATTTCAAGTGATTTTCCAGCCATAGCCTTCACTACCGCCAATGCCGAAAGCTGGGCTTCATAAGCCCTTGACGCGGCAAGCAAATCAACCTGTTCCTCGGAGTTGTTAACATTCGGGTAATACACATAACCGTCCTCATCCGCATCCGGATGTGACGGATCGTACACGGGTCTTAAATCCATTACGCTGTCAACGATCTCCCTGACACGGACACCGCCGCCTTTAGCATGACTTAACGTATCGTCAAAGGACATAGTACGGGTTTCAAACACCGTAAGCTTACGTCTGTACGGCTCGCCGCTTGCCGTCCGCGTAGTGTTTTGGTTTGCAATATTCTGCAATATCACATCGGTTCTGAACCGTTCCGCCGTAAGACCGGATCCTACTATATTCAATGAGTTTAAAAATGCCACTGTTATATTCCCCCATCTGCTTATTCATTCGGAATTGCGTTTCCGCCAATTGCCGCACTACAGTCCGCTGTTAAGAACAGTCCTTAACTTACTGAAATGCGAATTCATTTTTTCAACAAGCGCGGAATGCTGAAGATATGTAGAATACAGTTCCAGTGACTGCTGGTCTGTATCCACATTGTTGCCGTCCACATTTATATTTGTAGTTCTGTCAGTAATCACACTTGCCTGAAAATCGTATCTTTTATTTTTTCCGTCTGCGGCAGCCGATGCATCCTCAAGAACATTTCTGAACTCTACATGCTGTTGCTTATAGTTAGGCGTTTCCATATTCGCAAGATTTTGAGTAATAATCTGCTGTTTTATGGAAAGTGCCTGTATCCCGCTCTCTATTGCCTTAAAATGCAAGGAATCGAAAAACATAACGCTCCCCCCTCTATTATTTAAATGCACAGTAATTTCAGCCCCGAACGGGCTTCATCGGAACACGCATTTGCGTGGGAGTCCGGGCAAAGCCCAGACCGCAGCCGTTAGAAATGACTGTAACGGTTTGAGATTCCGGTATTATCATAACAAACTGTTTAAACATCTTCGTTGTGATGTAAACAAACACAGCATATTTTTATGTACAAATGCCAAATAAGTACGGATACCCAATTTACAAATCTATTGTAGCATATCTTTTCGCGTTTGTCAATAGGTTTTCAACAATTTATTTTTCACAAATAAAGTAAAATTTTCATTATTTCTGTTAGAGCCTGTTCAATATCTTTTTGTGATTGTGCTTTTTGGTAGATTTTTGGCTTTTCTAGGCAAAATTCCGCAGTAATGCTTGCGCCTTACAAGGAATTTCAACGCTGAAAAACGGAAATTTTGCTGAAAATGACACTTGCCAAAAGATATTGAACAGGCTCTTAGGCATTGAATATTTAACCCGCAAAGCCGCCTGTGAGTTTATTTGCGGATTACAGTCGTTTCTAACGGCTACGGTCTGGGTAAAGCCGAGAACCGCACGCAAATGCGTGCGTCGACGGGAACTTCGCTTAGCCCGTTCTCTATCGGAATTACTCGGAATTACTGTAATAACAAAAAAAGCTTGCAAACGGTTATAAAATCTGTTATAATTAAAATGTTAAACCGAATTTAGGAGGATTCAAAAATTGCTGCTTTACGATAATTTCACTATTTTAATTGTGGATGACGATAAGGTTAACCTGAATGTCTTATCCCGGATGCTTGAGTCAGAATATGTAAACTTTGACGGGGCGGTTCACCTGCACAGTAAAATACTCACTGCCCGGTCAGGTATGGAAGCTTTGCAAACAGTGGAAAAAGAAATTCCGGATCTTATACTTTTGGATATTGTAATGCCCGGAGCGGACGGTTTTGAGGTACTTTTAAAGCTGAAAAAATCAGAATCAACCCGGATGATACCCGTTATCGTTATTACCGGTATGGACAATGTAAAATATGAGGAGAAAGCATTCTATTTAGGCGCGGTGGATTATATTACAAAACCGTTCCATGAGCCTCTGGTAAAAGCAAGGGTTATGACGCACATGAAAATAATTCAGCAGATGCGGATGATAGAGCAGTTAGGACTGATTGACAAGCTTACCGGACTGCCCAACAGAAGATATTTTGACAGCCGTATGACTGCGCAATGGCATCAGGCTATACGCAATAATGAAACAGTAAGTTTCTGTATGTTAGACTTGGATCATTTTAAAAATTTCAACGACACTTACGGTCATCAGCACGGCGACGTGCTATTGAAAATCATTGCGGGCGTGATACAGTCGTCAGTCAAACGCCCGACAGATTTTATCGCACGCTGGGGCGGAGAGGAGTTTGCCGTAATTCTTCCCGGCACGGATATAAACAATGCCGTTAATATTGCTGAAAGCATAAGGTTAAAAGTGGAAAATCTTGAAATGCGCGATGCCGGTACAGGAACAAAAATAAAAGTAACCCTAAGTGCGGGTGTTTCCGAGGCTGTTCCTACTGCTGAAAGCTCAATGGCTGAATTCATCGAAAGAGCTGACAGGGCCTTATATTCTGCGAAAAATTCAGGCAGAAACAAAGTCTGCTCATAAGCGTGTGTCCGGAATCTTTTTCCGGACTTGCTTATGCGTTGATTTTTCGATTTACAGCCGTTTCTAACGGCTATACTCCCGGCTTTGCCCAGACCCGCACGCAAAATGCGTGCGGCAATGAGGACTTCGCTTAGAGCCTGTTCAATATCTTTTTGTGATTGTGCTTTTTGGTAGATTTTTGGCTTTTCTAGGCAAAATTCCGCAGTAATGCTTGCGCCTTACAAGGAATTTTAACGCTGAAAAACGGAA
>JAISVP010000069.1 GCA_031271475.1 Oscillospiraceae bacterium
GGTATATGACTAAAAATATAACTCATAGCAATCGCTATTTTAGGAATTAGCACATACTTTGTAACCACACCTCCCAAACCCCAACCTAAAGTGCTTTCAAGACATATTAATCCGCAGAAATTGAATCTTTTCCACGAATAATCCCACCACATCGCATTGAATAATTTTTTCAGTATACACCCAACTGTAAATTCAAATGCGGTACACACAACTGCAGAAATGACAAAGAATAAAAATACACTGTCGGTTTTAGGAATAAATTCATCTAATATGAATACTCCAACTCCATATATAGGACAAATTGGACCGTAAAGCGTACCTCTATTTTCAAAAGCACCGGTTTCAAGCGTTCGGACAATCACTTCAAAGCACCATCCGAACGCCGACCAGAAAAAGAAGTATAATCCTAAATAAAGTAAATCATGACCAAAAACTGTTATGTTTTGCATATATCACACCAAAGACTTTTAACTGAACATTTTTTCTTCAAGTAGATGTTTTCCGCTCAAATGCAATACGATGTAAATTAAATCCTTTACATTGATTTCCTTGTCACCGTCAATGTCGGCAGTGAGAAACTGTAAGTCAACGGTGAACTGATATTCATCAATCAGATAATTAGACAAAAAGACAACGTCCGCAACAGTTACGCTTCCGTTTAAATCAACATCTCCGAGTTGAAATTCATTTGACTCTTCATTGAGTACTCTAACGCTGCCGCTGATTATTTTTGATGACAGTGTATTTGCTTCATCATCTGATAACCTCAATTTTTCCAAAGTCAAAGGATAAATTCCCGGTTTGCAATCCTCGGAAATTTTAAAGTTAAGGTTGAATCCCTCAATTGCCGAAATATCGGTTGACACAATAACAGCACTGAATCTATCCTCCGTATCATCCGTAATATTGTCAAGTATATCAAGGGAATTGTTATCAAACTCAGCTATCCCTACAGGAATAAGTGCACTTCCGTCAAACATAACATCAAACTGTGCCCCAGATACTTCCAAGTCTGGAGAAAAATTTACTGCAACAGATACAGCTTCTCCTGGCTTTGCAGATATGTTGGCAACGGTGACTGTTCCTGTTCTGTCAGAAATTGCGTCAACAGACAATACATTGACTGTTAAAATAACAATTGCGGCAATAACCGCAGCAATACTTTTTTTCATAACTAACCTCCATATAATATACATTATACCATAATTCAAAATACTTGTCAAGTGTTGTTTATCGACATATCTTACAAATTATGGGCATTTTATTGAAACCGCATTTCAGCTTTTATCTATTCCGAAAAACGCTGATTAATACACAAAATAGCAGATCGGATTTCACACAAATCGCAAGGATTCATTCGGAATTCCAAGATACCGAAGTTTATTTGAGATAATCAAAACAGCGTAAAATCCATCCTTAGATTAAACCCCAAGTTTAGCACACAGCAACTCTTTAACCGCATTCGGATCGGCTTTCCCACCGGTTTTTTTCATAATCTGCCCCATAAAAAAAGCGATGACTTTCTGATTGCCTTCCTGGTATTGTTTAACGGAATCCGGATTTTCAGACAAAACTTGCATTACAATCTGTTCAATAAGGTCTGTATCATTTACCATGCTTAGGTTGTTGTCTTTGACATACCGGTTAGGTTCCACACCGTCGGTGTAAATGAGTTTTAAAATTCTTTTTGCACAGGAACGGTTAATTTTTTTAGCGGTTACAAGCATAATCAAATCCGCAAATTTCCCGCAGTCAATAACTATATCGTCAACAGATTTGTTTTCAGCCGTTTCCATAGACAACAAATCAGTAACAATCCAAGAAACAGTATCCTTGGGGGATATGCCTTTTGCTTGCAGAGCATCGAAAATATCCGATAAATTTTTACTTCCCACAATAATTTTAGCTTCGGATTCAGGAATATTCAACTCCGCGGTAAGGCGTTGAAACTTTTTGTCAGCAGGTTCCGGCAGTGCATTTCTTACTTCTTCAATCCACTGTTTAGAAATACGGAAAGGCGGAATATCCGGGTTAGGAAAATACCGGTAATCCGTGGCATTTTCTTTGTTACGCATAGAATAGGATTTTCCGGCAATATCATCCCAACGTCTTGTTTCCTGTATCAATATTTCCGTTCCTTCATTAAGAGCATCAATATGCCGTTGCTGTTCATATTCAATAGCACGGACAATTGCCTTAAGTGAGTTCATATTTTTCATTTCCGTACGTGTTCCCAACGTATGAGTTCCGAACTCCCTTACCGACAGATTCACATCGCATCTCATTGAACCTTCCTGCATTTTACAGTCTGAAACTCCCGCAAAAGACAGAAGTGAACGTATTTTCTCAAGATACGCAACAACTTCGCCAGAGGTTCTGAAATCGGGATTGCTAACTATTTCCACAAGAGGCACTCCCGCACGGTTATAATCCACTAAAGACATCCCATGTCTATGAACGAGCTTTCCCGCATCCTCTTCGATATGAATTTGTTTGAGTGTGATACGCTTATTTTCTCCGTCAACGGAAATGTCCACATATCCGTTACGGCATATCGGAGCGAAAAATTGAGTGATTTGGTACCCTGTAGGCAAATCCGGATAGAAATAATTTTTTTTGTCAAAGGACATTACCGGAATGATTTCTGAATTGGTAACCAATGCCGCAGCAATGCCCAACTCCATTGCCTTTCTGTTGGCTACAGGTAACATTCCGGGCATACCCATACAAGCAGGGCATACGTTTTCATTTGCATCAGCTCCAAATTTTGCACTGCATGAACAAAACAGTTTTGTCTGTGTTGCAAGTTCAACATGAACCTCCAGTCCGATTACCGTTTCATATTTAGTCACTTGTATCACCTCCAAAATCGTCTGAGCCGCAAAATCCGCTGACACTCATGCTATCGCCAAATAAACCGAACATTTTGTTTTCATTGCCTTTGCGGCAGATAAACTGCACAGGTTTCCCATCAATTCTGCATGTTACAGCCGAAAACCCTCCAAGCAAAGGCAATGCCAATGTATTTTCATTAACAGGCATAACCAATACATCCGTTTCAGCAAGTAATTCAGCATAACAGTCACAGATAAGACGACGAATCCTTAAGGCTTTGTCGTATATGGAATAGTAATGCTGTTCCGATTGAACCACACAGCCCAAGAGAATGCACTCCTTAAAGTCAAAATCCAATCCTTCTGTTCTGGCACGTGTATACAAATCGTTTATATTGCTGATGTTTTCGGCACGGCAACCATATTTTACACCGTCATAACGGGTAGTGTTCCCGCAAAATTCACCGCAGGAGATGATACGGAATACCGTATGCAATACATTCAGATATCTGTTTCCCAATACTGTTACGGTTCCGCCGGACTGTGATTCATACCGCAATGTTTTGCCGGTAAAAGGGTCGTTTTTATCTTCTCCGGAAATGATATTTAAGACATCAATTCCAGAAGTTAAATCGCGGCAAAGCACACCTACGCTATCCATAGACGAAGCTTGCGGCAACAAACCGTATCTTGAAACCGTACCGTAAGCGGGGTGAATATAAAACAGACCTTCATTCGCAGCCTGTTTCCGGAACACTGTTTTAATATCATTGGCGAGAATAAAATCCCAATCCTCTGATTGTGAATTTACAAACCCCGCCTCAATACATCTGTCATACACTGTTGCGGAAAACAGGGACTTACAATTTCTGAACATAGGCTGAGTACCTATATCTCTGCCTTTAACCATAATAGAACCGTCTAACTTAAATT
>JAISVP010000108.1 GCA_031271475.1 Oscillospiraceae bacterium
TGTATATCAAGGCAATTGTGGTGGGGTCACCGCATACCCGCATTTTACTGTGACGACTGCGGGGAAATGACAGTTACAAAGGAAGAAAAAACCGTTTGCCGGAAATGCGGATCGGATCGCTTAAGACAGGATACCGACACGCTTGACACATGGTTCAGTTCCGCACTGTGGCCGTTTTCCACGCTTGGGTGGCCGGATAAGACAGAAGACTTTGACTATTTCTACCCTACCGACACGCTTGTTACAGCATATGAAATTATATTTTTCTGGGTAGTGCGGATGATGTTCAGCGGACTTGAGCATACGGGTGAAGTGCCGTTTAAGACTGTTTTTATTCACGGTTTATTCCGGGATTCGCAAGGACGGAAAATGTCGAAGTCATTAGGCAACGGCATAGATCCGTTAGACGTCATAGACCAGTATGGCGCGGACGCGTTGCGGTTTATGCTTGCGTCTGGGAATTCCCCCGGGAACGATATGCGGCATTCAGAGGAAAAAGTACGTTCCGCACGTGGCTTTGCCAATAAACTCTGGAATGCGGCAAGATATATCATAATGAACCTGCCGGAAAATCTTAACACAGACTTAGGCGGCATTGCGCTGACGGCGGAGGACAAATGGGTAATATCGAAACTCAACGCATTAATAAAAGAGGTTACGGAGAACCTTGAAAAGTTTGAGTTAGGCATAGCGGCAGGGAAGCTGTATGATTTTATATGGGACATTTACTGCGACTGGTATATTGAACTGACGAAGCCAAGACTGCAAAACGACCGGGAAAACGCCTGCGCGGTACTTCTGCGGGTAATGAAAGATATGTTAAAACTCCTTCACCCGTTCATGCCGTTTATTACAGAAGAAATATGGCAGTCATTAACCGGGGGCGATTCGGTTCTAATGCTTGAGCCGTTCCCTGTTTACGATGCTGAAATGTCCTTTGCACAGGAAGAAAACGACTTTTCAAAGATTGTGGACTTAATAAAATCCATCCGCAATATGCGCTCGCAAATGAACATCCCGCCATCGGTAAAAACCAATCTGACAGTGGAAACACAGCATACAGAACTGTTTAACTCCGCAATTATGCTGCTTGAACGGCTGGCATACGCAAAAGATGTAAAGATTGTAACATCAGGAGCAAATACAGACGGAAGCGCCGTATGCGTTACAGACAGTGCAAGGGCATTTATCCCGATGACGGAACTGACTGACAGGGAAAAGGAACTGGAGCGTCTTAACAGAGAAAAGGACTCGGTGCAGAAAGATATAGACTTCCTGACCCAGAAATTAGGCAATGAAAACTTCATAGCAAAAGCCCCGCCGCATTTGGTTGACGCGGAAAAGGCGAAACTGAAAAAAGCCCAAGAACGCATGGAGAACATCCTGCTGAGCATGAAGGGAACGCAATAATCAATGCTGTATAAAAAGAACGCCCCGCGTGGGGCGTTTTTTTTATACAGCCGTGGTCGAAATAATTAATACTGTGCAAACAACTGCACCCAATAATGTCTGAACTGCGAATCAGAAACATAAGTATACCCGATTCCGAAATGCGTCAGTTTAGGATTAAGAATATTCGCCCGATGTCCTTCGGAATTCATCCATTGGTTCATAGTTTCAGCAACAGACGGTTTCCCGCTTGCCCAGTTTTCAGCACAATAACGGTAATTCAGTCCGGCTTCCTGCAAAATTGAATAGAACGGATCGCCGTTAGGGCGGTTATGGTCGGGGTATGAGGAATACGCCTCTTCATCGGCACGCTTTGCGGCAAGTTCCATGAGCTTTTCGTCATAAACAAGAGCATTAAGTCCGGCTTTTGCCCTTTCGGCATTAACGGCATTGAGCATCTCCATCCGGAAATCATTGGTTTCCTGCCCGCTCACATCAGCCTCAATTAGCAATAATGCCCAGTAATGACCGTACTCACTGTCCGCACTGTAGGCATACCCTACACCCAAATGCGTTAAATTAGCCGCAAGAAGAGTATCCCTGTTGCTCCCGCTTAACAGCCTGTCAGCCGTTTCAGATGCGCTGCCTGCGCCGGAAGACCGAACTTGCCAGCTATCACGGTACGGAATTTTCTCCAGAACAGTAGACCATGACGAACCGTCCGGACGGGAGCCGTCCCATAAACGGGTTAATTCATCCGCACGGATTCCCGCCGCGCGTGCCAAATCGCTGTCATATTCAAGCGGTTTACGCCCGGCTTTTGCACGTTCGGCATTGATTGCCGAAAGGAATTCAGACGCAAAATCACCCGGATTCGGCTGCTTAGGCTGCTCCGGCTTCACTTCCCCCTTATCACCGGGGTCCCCCTCATTTCCAATAACGGTTTTTCCGCTGACATGCAGTACTACCATGAGGAAATCCATGATATCCATTTTACCGTCTTTGTTAATATCCATAGCCTGAACATAAACAGTACGGTCGGAAACTCCGAGCAAATGCTTAGCGAACAGGGCAATATCAGAAACCTCAATCGCACCGCTGCCGTCAACATCCCCCAAAGCAACCGCACCTGAACCCGCACCGAAAACAGGCAATACCTCATTGCCTTCCTCAGACCCGCAAGGCAGGCAAACGACAGGTTCAGCATCCTCGCATATATTCCCGTCAGCATCGCAAGGCATACAGACAACCGGATTAACGTCCCCGCCGGCATCCGATACCTTACCGTTACTGTCAATATCGCACGGAACGCAGTCAATAGCCGTATTGTTACCGAAAATGTCCAGTACCGTACCGTTTCCGGCAACATCGCACGGAACACATATTACGGGAACATTCCCTCCTAAGCCGGGCAATGCCGCACCGTCAACATTACACGGGACGCACATAATGGGCGTCATTCCGCTGACAGTACTTAATACATTTCCCTGTCCGTCAACATTACACGGAATACACAATGTAGCATTTCCCGGAACAGTTAACACCGCGCCGTCAATATCACACGGAGCGTACGGAACATATTCCGCGGAAACAGGCAGCATACCGGCAAGCATACAGCCTGCAAGAACCGCTGCAATTTTAGTTTTATGTTTCACAATAAAACCTCCCTCCATTATAGTAATTTCGATGGGAACAGACTAAGTCCTCATCAACGCACGCATTTGCGCGCAAGGTTTGGGCAAAGCCCAGACCGTAGCCGTTAGAAACGACTATATACCATAGTACCACAGTTTCCGGCATTTGTCAAGCCCAAAAATATGGGAGCACAAAAAAACAGGAACGCCCATCCAGCGTCCCTGTTACAGCCGTTTCTAAAAGCTATATTATTCACCAATACCGATATCAATTAAATTCCCGTCCGATCCGGTAACTTTCGGCAACTGTCCGTCCCATTTGTCAATCTGGGCATATTTCAGTATAATATCGTCAATGGATTCGCGCAATTTCCTGTTAGCCTCCGCCTCGGCATTGGCTTTTTTCAGTATCGCGTCAGCATCAGCTTCGGCGGCAATAATTTTTTTCTGAGCCTCCGCCTCGGCAATAACAATTGCCTGCTGCTGTTCGGTACGTGTTTTTATAAGGTTTTGTTCGGCAACCTGTTTTGCCTCGATTGCGGCATTGAATTCCGGTGAGAAATCGAAATTGACGATATTGAATTTCTCGATATAAATACCGTATTCACCGAGTTTTTGAGTCAATATAGTCTGTATCTGCTCCCCGACATTTGACCGTTCGGTAATAAGCTGTTCGGCAGTATACTGAGCGGTTACCGCCTTAACGCTTTCCTGCAAAAGCGGCATAAGCAGGACTGTTTGGTAGTTCTTTCCAACATTTTTATATATGTCCGCACTTGCATTGAGATTTACACGGTAATTGACCGCAACACTGCTGCTGATGGACTGCAAATCCTTAGACACCGCATTTGCGTCCACAGTATACACTTGGATTTTATTGGATATGATTTCAACCTGCTGAATAAACGGCAATTTAAAGTGGAATCCTTCTTGGTAGATATTGCTTGAAACTTTCCCCATTGTCACAACAACGCCCGTACAACCTGCGGGCACAATCTTAGTAGACAGCAATATAAGAACAATTGCCGCCGCCAAAGTTATTACGGTTCCGATTATTTTTGCGGTTCTGCTCTTTTCGCCTTCCGGTTTTACTGTTTGCATATATTACCACACCTTTCCTGTCAAGGATTCCCTTGACATTCAACCCCCGCCGACAAAAGTCACAACTTCAACCGTGTCGGAATCGGTAACAATTACCGTATCGAAATCCTTACGGGGGATAACATTGCCGCTGACTTCGGCAGCAACCCGGGTTAAATCATAACCCTGAGCAGTTAAAAAACTGCTTAAGCTGACCTGTGCGGGCAATTCGATAAATTTTCCGTTCAGTAACATCCCCTTAACTCCCTGAAAAAATATTTAAGCAATTCGGAACTTTCCTGTTCCAAAATCCCGCCGATTGATTCGGGTTTATACGAAAATCCGCGGAACAGCTCCTCATGCGGACGGGCATACGCGCCGAAAAACAGCCGCCGTATCCGCGCATTACAGACCGCACCCTGACACATAATGCAAGGCTGGAGCGTCACATACAGATCGCAGTCCAAAAGCCGCCATGCGTCCAGATATTCCGCCGCCTGTTTAATCGCAAGCATTTCGGCGTGCGCTAACGGATTGCGGTCGGTTTCGCGTCTGTTAAACCCGCGTCCAATAACGGTATCACCGTGGACAACAACCGCCCCGACAGGAATCTCTCCTATAGCATATGCTTTTTTCGCAAGCTTAAGTGCCTCTGACATATATTTACTTTGTGTCGACAAATATCGCATAAATACACCGCACGGCTTCCTCAAAACACTCTTCGGACACGCCGATTATAATATTCAGTTCACTTGACCCCTGATCAATCATAACCACATTGATTTTAGCATGGGCAAGCGCGGAAAAAATACGTCCGGCAACACCTCTTGTATGTCTCATTCCCCTGCCAACGACCGCAAGCAGTGCAAGACCGTATTCAAACTCAATCTTGTCGGGACTGACCGATTCCTGTATTTGAGAACGGATCAGCTGTTCCCTGCCGTCTAATTCCTTACGGCTTATAAAAACGCTCATGGTATCAATACCGGACGGCATATGCTCGATAGAGATTCCGCTGTCTTCAAAAACGCCTAAAACCTTGCGGCAGAAACCGATTTCCGTATTCATCATAGTTTTTTCGATATTCACGGACGCAAAGCCTTTTTTACCCGCAATACCGGTAATAATATACGGCGGTATATCCGCGTCGTCAAGATCCGGCATTATGAAGGTACCGCGGCATTCGGGACTGTTGGTATTGCGTATATTCACGGGAATACCCGCCGCTCTCACGGGGAAAACGGCATCCTCATGGAGCACGGTAGCACCCATATAAGACAGTTCCCGGAGTTCCCTGTAAGTAACCGTATCAATGACTTCCGGGCTGTCAACAATTCGCGGATCGGCAACAAGGAACCCGGACACATCCGTCCAGTTTTCATAGACATCGGCTTTGACGGCATTTGCGACAATTGACCCGGTTATATCGGAGCCGCCGCGTGAAAACGTGACAATCTTGTCATAGGAACAGTCTTTAACCTTTCCGTAGAAGCCGGGAATTACAGCATTTTCCGCACCGTCAAGACGCTGCCTTAACGCATTCACACTTTCGTCAAGCAAGAGTTTTCCGTTTTCGTCAAACAAAATGACATCCGCGGCATCAACAAACTCGAATCCCAAAAATTCCGCAAGAATTTTCCCGTTAAGGTACTCACCTCTGCTTGCGGCATAGTTACTGCTTATTTTTTCGGGTTCCCCGTAAGGCATATTCCGTCTGCGTGTTATAATATTTTCGATAATCTCATCATATTCACGTTCCAAAGACAGATCAAGATCCAGCTCCTGAATTATACCGTCGAATCGGTTTCTTATCTCCGCAAAAGCCGCACGGACATCGCCGCCGTTTCTTGCAACGCCGTAACAGGCATAGAGCATATCCGTAACTTTTTTATCCCCGGCAAACCGAACGCCCGGTGCGGACGGAACAACATAACGTCTTGCGGGATCAGATTTTATTATGCCGGCAGCTTTTTTTATCTGCACTGAGTCCGCAAGTGAACTTCCGCCGAATTTTACTGTTTTTATAGCCATATCAGTCTCCATACTTATCCGAAATTACTGTTTAAGTTTACGCTTGCCGTCAGTCTGAATACTTTTCGGTCTCAATTCCGTGCGAGAGCAGCATCAAACTGTCAGCCAAACGGACATTCTGCACGGTTATTCCCTCTTCCTTAAGATTATAGTAACTGAAATTCCAAAACGCCTTAACCCCGCAGTTCATCAAGAGTTTCACCGTTTCCTCAGCGGCGGTTCTCGGCACGCAAAGCACGGCGGCAACCGGTCTGTTATCCTCACAGAAACCCGCAATCCCGGCAATATCCCGCACTTCAAATCCGGCAATTTTTGACCCGATGACAGAAGGATCCTTATCAAAAACACCGGTAACCCGGAATCCCCAGCTTCTGAAATCCACATGGGAACCGACAGCCTTGCCCAAATTCCCCGCACCGACAATAACAATCTTCTTAGCATTGTTAACACCGAGTGCACCGGAAATAATTTCTCTTAATTCGGACACAAGATAGCCGTGTCCCTTTTCACCGAAATTCCCGAACCAGTTAATATCCTGCCTTATCTGTGAAGAAGTATTCCCCATAAGTTCCGCAAGTTTCCGTGACGATATACGTTTCGTGCCGGAATTGTAAACTTCTGTTAAGAACCGGTAATACTTAGGCAGTCTTTTTATAACCGGTGCGGGCAATTTTACATTTTTGATATTCTTGATACTTTTCATTTTTGCACCTCCGTAAAGCAACTGTTTTTATCCTTTACTTTCGTACATAACCGTCAATTTACCGGCTATTGCTTTCAAAAACGTCTGTGAATCCACGGATTTCTTTTCCGGCAATGAAGAAATTGCGGCTAAATCCCCGGTCATAACACCGCTTTCAACCGTCTCCAGCACCGCGTTTTCCAGTTTCCCGGCGAAATCCGCAAGTTCGGAATTCCCGTCGAGTTCACCGCGTTTGCGCAGCGCACCCGTCCACGCAAAAACTGTCGCAACAGGATTTGTAGACGTTTCCTCTCCGTTAAGGTATTTATAATAGTGCCGCTGAACCGTACCGTGTGCAGCCTCATACTCGAAAACGCCGTCCGGAGAAACAAGCACGGAAGTCATCATAGCCAAACTTCCGTAAGCTGTGGCAACCATATCCGACATAACATCGCCGTCATAATTCTTGCAAGCCCAGATATACCCGCCGCTTGAACGTATAACCCGCGCAACAGCATCGTCTATAAGCGTATAGAAGTATTCTGTTCCCGCGGCGGCAAACTTTTCCTTATATTCCCGCGTATAGACTTCGTCAAAAATATCCTTGAAATTACGGTCATATACTTTAGAAATAGTATCTTTAGTCGCGAACCACAAATCCATTTTAGTATCGAGTGCGTAATTCATACACGCCCTTGCGAAACTCAGTATGCTCGCATCCGTGTTGTGTATGCCCTGAATTATTCCGCCGCCTTCGAAATCATGGATCAGACTGCGTGTTTCATTCCCGTCCGAATCGGTAAACACCAGCTCCGCCTTACCTTTTTTATCTGTTTTGATTTCAGTATTTTTGTACACATCGCCGTAAGCATGACGTGCAATTACAATGGGTTTCGTCCATGTTTTAATATACGGCTCCACACCTTTAACGATTATGGGACTGCGGAACACCGTACCGTCAAGCATTGAACGGATTGTACCGTTCGGGGACTTCCACATCTGCGTAAGGTTATATTCCGTCATCCGCTGTGCGTTAGGCGTAATAGTGGCACATTTAACCGCAACACCGTATTTTTTTGCCGCACGGGCACTTTCGGCAGTAACCGCATCCGCAGTAGCGTTACGGTTTTTAAGTCCCAAATCAAAGTACTGCGTCTTCAAATCCACAAAAGGGAGAATAAGCAGTTCCTTAATCCATTTCCACAAAACGCGGGTCATCTCATCGCCGTCCATCTCAACCAGCGGCGCCGTCATTTTTATTTTATTCATACACATCCTCTAATTGCCGGGCAGGGCGGTTCCCAACAGACCCCCGCGCAGAACAATACCTTTTTCACGCTGACTCAGAGGGCAAAGCACCTCAATGACAGCATTTGTTTTTTTATTCGTAACAGCCGCAAAGCCGGTGTTCACAAGTGCCTTAAGGTCGTCAAAGACCAGTTTATCCCCTTGGGAAATACTGTCATAATCCGCCTCCGACTTAAACACCAGCGGCAGAATTCCGGCATTTATCAAGTTGGCACGGTGGATTCTCGCAAACGATTTCACAATCACCGCCTTTATCCCCAAATACATCGGCGCAAGCGCGGCATGTTCACGCGAAGACCCCTGTCCGTAATTCAGACCGCCGACTATGACGCTCTCACCGCATTCCAGCGCCCTTTCCGGGAAGTACTCATCAACGGCAGTAAAGCAGTGCATGGATATAGCGGGAATATTGGAACGCAGCGGCAAAATCTTAGCGCCTGCCGGCATTATATGGTCAGTGGTAATATTATCCCCTACTTTAAGGGAACATTTAGCGGCAAGCGAATCCTTAAGCGGGAACATTTCCGGGAACGGCTTAATATTCGGGCCGCGTAAAACCTCGACTTTATTCATATCCTTAACCGGGGCGGGAGGAACAATCATATTGTCCTTAACATCGAACGCAAACGGCATTTCAAACTCCGGCGCATCCCACATCGAACGCGGATTCACGAGCACCCCGAACACAGCGGACGCCGCGGCAACTTCCGGCGATACAAGATAGACCTTAGCGTCCTTAGTACCGGAAC
>JAISVP010000180.1 GCA_031271475.1 Oscillospiraceae bacterium
GTGCATAATACGGTTGCTGCGGTGCACGCTGCTGCATCTCCTCCGGCGGCTGTGCATACTGTTGTTGCGGTGAATATTGCGGCGGAACATACCCGCTCTGAGACACATACTGCGGCTGCTCTGGCTGTGCATACCGTATATTCGGCGGAGGAGTCTGCGATGCCGGAACATTTTGGGCTTCTTCTACAAAATCCATTGCGGCAGCCATTGAACTGTTGTAATGTGCTAACATCTTCTCGGCTATCTCGTTGGCAAGGTCTATAGAAAGAACGCTTATGAATTCACTCTCAACAACATCATCAATTGTAAGATTAAAAGACACAACGCAAACATCTTCATTTGGACCTAAGTCACCGTATTTTATCTTTTCATCTTTCCCTTTGGTAATATCGTGAACCTGTGCAATCGGGGTTGAAATATCAATAGATGTGTCTATGAGTTTAGACAATGCCGTTGCCGATGCACCCATCATCTGGTTCATTACCTCGCAGACGGCTGAGATATTCAGTTCGTTAAATTCAAAGTCATCCGTAACCACAAGCGGCTGTCCCATTAATTGGTTTAGGATCAACTGCACATCACGCTGTTTAAGCACGAGAAGACTTGAGCCGGATATCCCTTTTATATATTCTATTTTAACCTGAACGGAAGGTTCCAGTGCCGGAAACGACAGAACAGATGTATTGGACAGCGAAACAGACGGTGTGGTAATCCAGACTTTGGCATCAAGTAAATTTGAAATTGCCGTGGCGGCGGCACCCATCGTAATGTTATTGACCTCGCCTATGGCGTCTTTCTTTATGTCGTCAAATTCTATTCCAAAATCATTTTCAGTGTTTACGGCAGGTGTTACCGGTACAGGCGGGGGCGGTTCGGGAACATCTTCTGTTCCCATAATTTTATCTGCAATTCCTCTTGCCAATTCCATTGACAAAATCACGTAAAACTCACTGGTAACAATACCTTCTACTTCCAGTTTCAGATTCAGCACACATGCCGTATCATCGGATGCGCCAAGTCCTGAATATACAACCGTGGAACCCAATTCATTTACGGTTGTTTCAGGTGTGGCAATCTCTACCGGAGTATTTACCATCTGTGCAAGAGAAGTAGTAGCCGCACCCATAAACAGATTGACAATCTCCGTAACTGCTGACAGATTAACATCGTCAAACGTAAAGCTTCCGTCAATCTTTGGGGGCATACCCATCAGTTGATTAAGCATCAGCTGCAAGTCATCCTGTTTAAACAGCAGATAGAAAAAACCTGTCACACCTTTAAAATAATCTATCTTAACCAGAACTGACGGATCCATTTTATGAAATTTTAAGTCCGTATTTTTATATAATTCCGAAGTCTTGACCGTAAATGACGTCTTTGCGTCAAGCATACTTGCCGTGGCTGTTGACGCAGCACCCATTATTACATTAAAAACTTCAGTTAAAGCATCCATTCTCATTGCGCCAAATTCGGAGTGCATAATGTTCCCCCTTCTTAAAGCAATGCCGTCGGCATTACTCCTTATATATATTGTCTATTTTAATTGCTTTTTTGTTATTGCTTACACCAAGCTTTCCGTCAAACCACAGATTGTTATTTATTTTTACCGTTGCATTATGTGTAATCGGCACATTAAGCGGTATGACATCATCCGGCTGGAGTGTAAGTATATCAAAAAGATCAATTTGCGTTTCCGAAAGGACAACATCAATTTTAAGCGGCGAATTCTGGATGTTTCTGAATATTTCGTCGCGGCGTTTTTTTACGCGTGCAGCATCCTGTCGCTTTATTCCAAGACTGTACTGATCAGAGAATTTTGCCATGGCATTTTCCATGGTTACTGCCGGAAGACAGATTGTAATAACATTTTTTACATTTGCCATTTCAATCCCAAGCGTGACTAACACAATTACCTCATCGGGAGGAACGGACTGACTTGCCCTTGAGTTTGTTTCAATATTAACTATTTGCGGTGATATATCCATATATCCGGACCAAGATTCCTTAAGTATATCTGCCATTCGGACTAATATCCTTTGCAGAAGACCGATTTCAATTTCTGTAAAATCCCGTTCAAATTCCGCATACGGTCCGTACCCGCCCAGCAGTCTGTCTATCAATGTAAATGTAATTGCATTCGAAACCTGCATAATACAGGTTGTGTCTATAATGTCTTCATCCTCGACACCTAAATCCACAATCCCAAGCATAACATGATCCGGCAAGGCATTATTGAATTCAAAATACCTTTGTTCTTCAATCGACAGGACTTGTACTTTACAGTAAAGACGGGTGGTGCCGGTAAGATATGATGAAAGGAGACGGGAATAAATCTGATATATATCACTTATAATCTTAGTTTGCTCTTTTGTAAACTTTTTCGGCGTTTTAAAATCATATGATTTTACCTTTTTTTCGGCTTCTGCAGAAACTTCCTCGTTCAGTGCATTCGAGCCGCCCGAACTGAAACTGTTAAGCAACGCGTCAATCTGGCTTTGAGATAAAACGTCACCCATTCTAAATACCCCTTCCCACAACAACTTTTTCAGTACTGTGCAATAATTTTGAGTAAAAACAGCTCTATATCCATTCTCACTGGCGGATACCCGTTCATATGAAACCGTCTTTCACCGCATGGTTAAGTGTTATCATTTTAGAGTAAGTTCAAATAAGAAAGATCTCACAGTCACATGACTTTACACCGTACTTTGCATAGCATTACGGTCTGTTCACAACCGCAGCACCGCATGAAGTACATTAAACAACACTACAGCTTTATAATTATATCACATTAATTTTCAAAAGTCAATAGTAATATTATTTTATTAATAAATTTTCACAAGCATTGTAATATTGATGGCATCTTGCGAATTACTTCGGTTATTTCTGTGCAAAAAATCAATTTTACACGCTTTTTAAACATTTTTTTAATTGTGACGTCAAATACATTGATCCGCAAACGGCAGTCAATGTATGTGTACTGCCCGGATCTTCCAAAAACTTACAGGCGGAATTCAAATCCATAATGAGGGAATCTTTACCGCAACCGGCAAAAATTTCTGACAGTTCCCATGCCGGTATATTATTCTCATCAAATCCGTCAACACAGATTATGATGTCAAAAACATTGCAGAGTATTTCTGCAATGTTCAGGCAATCCTTCTGCTTAAGCATTCCCACTATTCCGACAGTCTCGAATTCAGAATTTTTCAACGTCTGTGCCAATGCCAATGCTCCGGAAATATTATGACATCCGTCCAAAATCACATACGGATGTTTTGAAATTATTTCCATTCTTAGTCCCAACTTCACTTTCAGCAATGCGGACTCCAACGCACTGTTAGGAATAATATATCCTTTGTCTCTCAGACACCGGACTATCTCTATCGCTGTGCAGGCATTGTATACCTGGTGTATTCCGTGCATTTGTATGCTGTATTCGACATTCCTATACGTAAATCGACAAGTCTCCGGGATATCCTTATCTTTATTACCGCTAACTTCACGGTCAATTCGTTTAGCCGTAATTATCTCCGGTTTGTGTACACAAATCGGCTGCTTAATCTCTTTAACAATATCGGTCACTGTTCTGGGATTGTCATACGATACTATTACCGGACAGTCTGTAATAATTCCCGCTTTCTGCCTTGCTATTTCTTCTACCGTATTTCCCAGTATGTCCGTATGGTCAAGGGATACGGATGTAATCACACAGACCAGTTTGTTTCCGACAGCATTTGTTGCATCCAGCAAGCCTCCTACACCCGCTTCTAAAAAAACCGCATCGCAATCCTCATTCTTAAAATACAGCAAAGCAATCGCAAGTGTAATCTCAAACCGAGAATACATATCTTCCCGAACAGCACTGCGAACTTTCTCTGCAAACCGTTCTAAATCTTCCATGCCGATATTCCGACCGTTAATGCGTATTCTGTCTTCGTAACAATTTACGTACGGTGAAGTGAACTGTCCTGTTTTGTATCCGGCATTAATTAAAGCCGCAGACGCAAATTCTAAAGTTGAGCCTTTCCCATTCGTTCCGGCTATATGTACGAATTTTAGACTGCTTTGCGGATTTCCAAGACTGTCAAGCAATTTCCTGAACCGGGAAAGGTTCGTATGCTTTCCGCCGGATTTTGTAAATGAATTTATAAATACTTCAGCTGTCATTTAACCCCCGTTATAGTGACTTCTGTCGCTAAGAAATCTGCTGTACAGTTCGCTTTTCTTTAACCCGTGCTCTTTCGCGACCTGCTTACATACATCTGCCAGACGCTGTCCCCGGCACACACTCTCACTCACTTTTTCCAGTGCTTCACCCAATATGTCAGCACCATCTTCATCACTGTCAGAGAGTTTACCCTCAATTATAAGCACATATTCACCTTTAGGCTCCTTTTCACGGTAATAGTCTGCCGCTTCCTGCAAACCCATACAGATTACTTCCTCATACACTTTTGTAAGCTCGCGGCATATTGATATACGTCTGTTGCCTAAAGTTTCAAGCAAGTCTTTCAGTGTGGCACGCAATTTGTGAGGAGCTTCGTAAAAAATCAGTGTATGCGTATCATTTGCTATGCTGTTTAAATGTTCTGTCCGATGTTTTTTCTT
>JAISVP010000009.1 GCA_031271475.1 Oscillospiraceae bacterium
ATTAACATGATTATCCCGATTATCATCTGCGTTCTTATAATGTTTGTGGCGCAGCTGATAATTGCGGCAATTTCCACTGAAAAGATTGACAAGACGCTCGAAACGCTGCTGTCTACGCCCGTGTCAAGAATATCCGTGCTTACGTCAAAAATGCTTGCGGCGGCACTGGTCGCCCTTATAAACGCGGCGGCTTATATGTTCGGATTCAGCTCAATGATGGGTACGATGACCGCGGACATTACGTCCGAACTCGGCGGGGATATCATCCCTGCAACGGACACTGTAACGGACGCGGTGCGTCAGCTCGGGCTTATTCCGAATGCCGGCGACTTTTTTCTCATAGGTTTGCAGCTGTTTTTTACTATACTGATTGTACTGTCCGTGTCGCTGATTCTCGGCGCAATGGTAACGGATATGAAGGGCGCGCAGACCGTAATGCTGCCGATTTTGATTACGGCAATGCTGCCTTATATCCTGTCGCTGACTACGGGCATCGACAACCTTTCGGCGCCGTTGAAAATATTCGTGTATATAATCCCGTTTACCCATTCGTTTAACGCGGCGGGAAATGTTTTATTCGGAAATATGGCAGTATACTGGGCGGGACTGGCGTATCAGGTACTGTTCTTCACCGTGTGTATGTATCTTGCGCTTAAACTGTTCACTTCCGATAAAATCTTTACGTCTTCGCTTAATTTCGGGAGAAAAAAACTTAAAACGGTAAGTTAAAATGAATATTAATATAATATCGGTAATATTCCTGTTTATAGCGGTTGCCTCATTCGTGACGGCAATCTTAAAACTCGGTGAAATTTATAAAAAAATAAAATTCAGCTGTATGCAGTATATGCTGTTTGTCGTGTTGCTCTCATTTGCGGCATACCGCGGACTTTACGCCAATTTTACGGCATATCTGATAACGCATTTGTTACTGCTTGTGACATTTGCGCTGATTTGCATGTTCAGATACAGGGCAATCCACCCTAAAATGAAAAAAAAACGTGCGGTAACATGGCAGGATATCCAGTATACTCACGAAAATATCAAATTAAAGCTCAGACGGCTTACGGTCGGCAGGTATGAGGATATTGCGCAAGCCGCTGAGGAACTTGGTGAAACGGTGGAAACCTCGGACGAACTTGATTTTGACGCGGCCGCGCTGGAGAAAATCAGCTCGGCAATGAAATCCCTTGACGATTTTGTAAATTTAGCTGTAAACAAGCCCACCACGGATATTACGGTGTTTAACAACAAAGCCATGCGAATATGCCGAATAATTCGACAGGGTTAAGGAACGGGGGACGCTGTTGGTTCCATTAGCGGAAAAAATCCGGCCGGAAAAGCTGTCGGATGTCATAGGTCAAAGGCATATTCTCGGTGAGGGTATGCCTTTAAGGGGTATTATCGAGAGCGGGTATATACCTAATATGCTGTTCTACGGCAGTGCCGGAATCGGGAAAACCACGGTAGCACGGCTGATTGCAAAGCAGACGAAAATGACGATGCACAGGCTCAACGGCACATCCGCGTCCGTATCCGATATAAGAGAAATCATGGAAAACACTAAAACACTGGCAGGAATCGGCGGTATATTGCTTTATTTGGATGAAATACAGTATCTTAACAAAAAACAGCAGCAGTCACTTCTTGAATATATGGAGGACGGCAGGATTACTTTAATTGCGGCAACCACGGAAAATCCGTATTTTTACGTTTACGGAGCGATTTTAAGCCGCCTTACCGTATTTGAATTCAAACCGCTGACGCCGGATGTCATGTCGGAAGCCGTCCGGCGCGCGTTCGATCTTGCCGCAGAGGAATTCGGCGTAACCCCGGAACTCGAAGACGGCGTAACCCAGCACATTGCCGCCGGATGCGGCGGTGACGTAAGGAAGTGCGTAAACACGGTGGAAATGTGTGTGCTCGCAAGGCTTAAAGGCGCGCCGATGTCACCCGAAAACCAAGCGGAAAGCCGAATATTAAAGGTGTCATTGGAAACCGCAAAGCTTCTCACGCAAAAAAGTTCCATGCGGTATGATAAAAAAGGCGATGAGCATTACGATATACTCTCGGCATTCCAGAAATCCATCCGCGGAAGTGACGAAAATGCCGCGCTTCATTACGCCGCAAGACTTATCGAAGCCGGCGATATTATCTCGCTTTGCAGGCGGCTAATGACCTGCGCGTGCGAAGACATAGGACTTGCGTACCCAACGGCAATCACGGTGGTAAACGCCTGTGTCGAAGCGGCGAACCGCCTTGGACTTCCGGAAGCAAGAATTCCGATAGCGGACGCAATTGTGCTGTTATGCACCGCCCCGAAGTCGAATTCGGCGTATCTGGCAATGGACGCCGCGCTTGATGACATACGTTCGGGCAATTCCGGACCTATTCCCCGGCATTTGCAGAATGTTCACCTTGACTCGGCGGAAGTTCAGCAAAAGGGACAGCATTATCTGTACCCGCATGACTTCCCGAACCACTACACCCCTCAGCAGTATCTACCCGATAATATAAAGGACAGGGTGTATTATAAGTTCGGGACAAACAAGTCGGAAACCGCGGCTTTGAATTACCGAAATTTTGTTATTGGGGCTGCCGCCCCAAACCCCGCTTCGCTTTTTGAAAAAAGCGAAACCAAAAACTTTTAAGTATAATGCCGAACGGTACCAGCCCACGCCGGAACACATAACCGGGTAACGGCAAAGAGAAATGGCGGCTTAAAAAAGCGAAACCAAAAACTTTTAAGTATAAAGCCGAGGGAAAAGAACAGTGGCGGCTAAAAAATGTGGAGGTATTAATATGAAAGAATTTAAATCAGAATCAAAAAGGCTTTTGGATATAATGGTGAATTCCATTTATACCCATAAGGAGATATTCTTAAGGGAATTAATCTCAAACTCAAGCGATGCGGTGAGTAAAAGATACTACCGGGACGGCGGAAGCAGGGAAGATTACCGCATTGAAATCAAGCCGGACAAGCAAGCACGCACCCTCACCGTGTCCGATAACGGAATCGGAATGACCTTGCAGGAACTTGAAGACTATCTTGGGACGATTGCAAGAAGCGGCTCGCTGTCATTTAAAAAAGACGGCGAATCCGAATCGGACGAAAGCATTATTGGGCAGTTCGGGGTCGGGTTTTATTCCGCGTTCATGGTCGCAAAGGCTGTTAAAGTTATAACAAAGAAGGATGATACCGCTTATGAGTGGTATTCTGAAGGCACGGACGGCTATGAAATTAAAGAGGTTGAAAAGGAAGATATTGGAACAGATATAATTTTATATCTTAAAGACGATACGGAAGCCGACGGTCAGCCGGATGAAAAATATAGTAATTTCCTTAATGAATATGAGATTAAGCGGCTTGTTAAAAAATATTCCGATTATATTCAGGTGCCTATTTATATGGAGGAAGAATTTACCCCGGAGGCTGATGACGGGGAAGAACCCGCCGAAAAGAAGCCTGTTACGCTTAACAGCATGGTGCCGCTGTGGAGAAAGAATAAAAATGAGTTGCAGGAAAGTGATTACAGCGACTTTTTCCGCCATCAGTTCAGCGAATACAATCAGCCGCTGACTCACTTGCACTTAAAAGCGGAAGGGTCTGTTTCGTATGACGCACTGCTGTATATTCCGTCAAAACGCCTTACGGGTTTTACTCAAAGGATTATAAAAAGGGATTGCAGCTGTATTCGGGCGGCGTTATGATAATGGAATGCTGTGAGGAATTGCTTCCGGATTATTTCAGTTTCGTCAAGGGCGTGGTGGATTCCGCTGATTTGTCGCTGAATATTTCAAGGGAAATGTTACAGCATGACAGCCGCCTGCGTATTATTGCCAAAAATATTGAAAAGAGCATAAAATCCGAGCTTGAAAAGATGTTAAAAAATGACCGCGAAGAGTATGATAAGTTCTTTGCCGAATTCGGAGCGCATCTTAAATACGGAATTTACAACACATTCGGAATGAATAAAGACCTGCTTGCGGATCTTCTGACTTATTACAGCAGCAGTGAAAAGAAATTTGTAACGCTTAAAGAGTATACGGAGCGTATCAAAGACGGGCAGGAATTTATTTACTATGCCTCGGGGTCTAGCGTTACAAGAATTGACGCAATGCCGCAAGTCGAACAGCTTAAGGACAGCGGATACGAAATTCTGTACTGCACCGACAGTGTGGATGAGTTCACGTTAAAGGCAATGGTGCAGTATACGCCCAAAGACGGGGAGCCGCTTAATTTTAAATCGGTAAAGGATATTAATGATGAGGATGTTCCGGAAACCGATGAGTATAAGGAACTGTTCGCGTATATGGAGGAGTCTTTGGGCGAAGCGGTCACGAAAGTCCGTGCGTCCGCAAGGTTAAAGACCTATCCTGCCGCGCTGAGTACGCAGGGCGACCTGTCGCTTGAAATGGAAAAAGTTATTAAGTCAATGCCGGAAAATGTTGCCGGGAATAGTTTCAAAGCGCAGAGAATTCTTGAAATAAATCCTAATCATGCGGTATTTGCTAAATTACAGTCACTTTTTGATGAGAATAAGGACGCTTTAAAAACCTATACGAAACTGCTGTATAATACTTCACTTTTAATTGAAGGGCTTCCGGTAGAAGATCCTGCTGAATTCTCAAAGCAAATTGCGGAACTGATGGTGTAATTATGTACGCCGCCGACCGAATTGAGGAAGGTTTTGCGGTAATAGAAACTGATACCGGGCATATTGAAGTCCCCGTAAGTCAGCTTGGTGCGGGAGTAAAAGAGGGCGATATTCTCGTCCTCTCAAGTGCCGGTATCTATGAAACGGATGTGTGCGCTACCGCCGCAAGACGTGAACAAATTGCGCAAATGCAACAGAAACTGTGGAAATTTCAGTGATTTGCGGTAAAATTCCCGTGATTTTATACAGTGTAGTTCAAGTTCCGGTATCTATGAAACGGATGTGTGCGCTACCGCCGCAAGACGTGAACAAATTGCGCAAATGCAACAGAAACTGTGGAAATTTCAGTGATTTCCGGTAAAATTCCCGTGCGTAATTGCGATTGATAATAGGTTAAGCGAAGTCCTCATCAATGCACGCAAATGCGCGAGTCTCGGCAAAGCCGAGACCGTAATCGTTAGAAACGGCTGTAATACGTGGTAAATGTTAGTGTTTTTGCCTGTTGTAGCCGTTAGAAACGGCTGGGGGATTCCGGCTTTGCCCAGACCCCCCGCACGCAAATACGTAAGCCGATGAGGATGGACTTATAGCCCGTTCGGGGTCGGCACTACTGTATGGACAGGCTCTTAGGGTGAAGGAGACCCTTAAATATGAATATAGCGATAATAGGAGGCGGCGCGGCAGGTGCGTACGCCGCAATATGGTCGGCAAGATCCGGAAATGATGTTACTGTTTTTGAACAGAACGGTTATATCGGGCAAAAATTGCGTATAACCGGAAAAGGCCGCTGTAATCTTACCAATAACTGCACCGTGGATGAATTTATGGAACATATTCCCGAAGGCGGCAAATTTCTGTACAGTTCCTTAACAAGACATACGCCGTGGAATGTAATGACTTTTTTTGAGAGTATCGGCGTGCCTTTAAAAACCGAACGCGGCAGGCGGGT
>JAISVP010000007.1 GCA_031271475.1 Oscillospiraceae bacterium
GGTTATAAGTGAGTTAAAATCTTATGCGAAAAAAAGTGACGCAGTTTATCTGGCGACTGACCCTGACAGGGAGGGCGAAGCGATTTCATGGCATATAGCCCAAATGCTTAATCTTGATATGAGTCAGGATAACCGTGTTGCATTTACGGAGATTACCAAATCAGGAATACAGTCAGGAATGAGTAATCCCCATAAAATCAACATTGACTTAGTTAACGCACAGCAGGCAAGGCGGATACTTGACAGAATTGTCGGGTATAAATTAAGTCCGTTTCTTTGGAAAAAGGTTAGGCGGGGTTTATCCGCAGGCAGAGTTCAGTCTGTTGCCGTAAGACTGATAGTTGATAAGGAAAATGAAATAAACAGTTTCACAGTGGAGGAATTCTGGACTCTTGACGCAAAACTTTCCGCACCCGGAAGCCGGAAACTGTTCGATGCGAAGTTAATAAGTGTTGACGGAAATAAAGCTGAAATAAAAACAGGCGAACAGGCATCCGCCATTTATGAAAAAATCAAAGACAGCCAGTTCAAGGTTGCGGCAGTAAAGAATAAGGTTACAAACAAACAGCCCTCTCCGCCTTTTATAACCTCAACACTTCAGCAGGAAGCCTCAAAGCGGTTAAGCTTTACGGCAAAACGTACAATGAAAGCCGCACAGGAGCTGTATGAAGGAATTGACATAGAGGGTATGGGCGCGGTAGGACTTATAACCTATATGAGAACGGACAGTTTAAGAATATCCGATGACGCAAGGAGCGCTGCCGTAAATTATATAACGGGAAAATACGGTAAGGAATACTTGCCGCCAACGCCCAGATATTATAAAAAGAAAGCCAACCAGCAGGATGCCCATGAAGCAATCCGTCCGTCAATGCCGGAACTTGTTCCGGAAAAGGTTAAGTCCAGTCTGACGACTGACCAGTATAAACTGTATAAACTGATATGGGAACGGTTTATGGCAAGTCAGATGGCGAATGCACAGTATGACTCTGTTTCGTCGGATATAGCGGCAGGTGAATGTATATTCCGCGCTACGGGATATTCCGTTAAATTTCCGGGCTTTACGGCATTGTATGAGGATGTAAGTGACGGCGATGCCGAAACCAACAATAAGGATTTGCCGCCTTTGGAAACCGGAATGATACTGAAAGTAAAGAGTCTTGACTGCAACCAGCACTTCACACAGCCGCCGCCAAGATATACCGAAGCTACTTTAATAAAGGCACTTGAGGAAAACGGGATAGGCAGACCGAGTACCTATGCGCCGACAATCACAACAATTGTATCACGGCAGTATGTGGAAAAAGAAGGCAGACAGCTTATCCCGACAAATCTCGGAATAGCTATAATAGAATTAATGAAAGACCATTTTGAGAATATTGTGGATGCAAAGTTCACAGCAAAAATGGAAACTGATTTGGATGATGTTGAAAGCGGACAGTTAGACTGGGTAAATTCTTTAGAAAAGTTTTATAAGGATTTTGAACAGACATTAACGACTGCGGAAACGGCAATGGAAGGCAAGCGTGTAAAAATCCAAGCGGAAGAAACAGATATAATCTGTTCGGAATGCGGTCAGCCGATGGTAATTAAGATTGGTAAATTCGGAAAGTTTCTGGCTTGTTCGGCTTTTCCCGCCTGTAAAAACACAATGAAAATTACAGTCGAAACCAAAGGATTGTGCCCGTTATGCGGAAGCAAACTTGCACTTAAGAAATCTAAACGCGGCAGGAGTTTTTACGGTTGCCAGAACTATCCGAACTGTAATTTTATGACATGGAATCAGCCTACGGATGAAGTATGCGAAAAATGCGGTTCGACACTGTTTACAAAACCGGGAAAGACCAAACAGCTTATCTGTGAGAAACCCGACTGTGACAGGGACTGATTTGCGCGCGGGACGTTCCGTAACCAAGAGGTGAAAAATGCAGGCAATAAATATAATAGGTGCAGGTCTTGCCGGATGCGAGGCCGCATGGCAGCTTGCGGCGGAAGGCTTTGACGTATTGCTGTATGAAATGAAACCGTCAGAGTTTTCTCCGGCACACAGCTATCCCGGATTTGCGGAACTTGTGTGTTCAAACTCATTAAAATCCGCGTTACCGGATACGGCATCGGGATTGCTCAAAGATGAAATGTTAAGATTGGGTTCACTTACAGTTCCCTGTGCATTTGAAACAGCGGTTGAGGCAGGGAACGCTCTGGCAGTTGACAGAGAAAAGTTTTCCGATCTTATTACGGAAAAAATCAGAGCAAATCCGCATATAACCGTTCGGCATGAGCGTCTTGACAAAATTCCGGACGGCTTCACAGTCATAGCAACGGGGCCGCTGACTGACGGGAAGCTTGCCGAAAAGATAAAAGAATTATGCGGCAACGGTTTCAGTTTCTATGATGCGGCGGCGCCGATTGTCACTTTTGACAGCATAGATGAAAATCTTGTCTTTTTTGCCTCAAGGTATAACAAGGGCGGTGCGGATTATATTAACTGTACTATGAATAAAGATGAGTATACCGCATTTTATCACAGCCTGCTGACCGCGGAAACTGCTCCGCTTAAGGAGTTTGAGAAAGAGTTTTTTAAAGTATACGAGGGCTGTATGCCTATTGAGGTACTGGCAAAACGCGGAGAGGATGCAATGCGGTTCGGGCCGTTAAAACCTGTCGGACTTACAGATCCGAGAACCGGCAGACGACCTTATGCAAATGTTCAAATGCGCAAAGAAAACGCAGACGGTACACTTTACAATTTGGTAGGATTTCAGACCAATTTGAAGTTTTCCGAACAAAAGCGTGTGTTTTCAATGATTACGGGACTTAGCGGCGCGGAATTTGTAAGATACGGAGTAATGCACCGTAATTCATTTATAAATTCGCCGCAGGTTCTGGAAAAAACAAGCGCGTTAAAAACTGATTCCCGGATTTATTTTGCCGGGCAGATTACAGGAGTCGAAGGGTATATGGAGTCCGCAATGAGCGGAATAATTGCGGGGAAAAACCTTGCGGCACACCTTAAAGGCAAACCGCCGTTTATATTGCCGGGTGAAACAATGTGCGGTGCGTTAATGGCGTATATAACACAGAATTCCGGCAATTTTCAGCCTGTCGGGGCAAATATGGGCATCCTGCCGCCGCTGGGTGAACGTATAAAGGACAAAAAACAGCGGTATGAAAAATATGCGGAAAGGGCACTGTCTTATTATGACGGCGAGGGAACTGACAGTACGGTTACTTAACAAAACATTCGGCGCGAACGGATTTTCCAACATAGTAATAGGCAGTGCGTTTGTCGGAACTGATATTTCGGATGCGGACAAAAATTTTTGCACGGCACTGTATTACGGAGTAATTGAACGTAAAATCACATTGGATCATATAATTTCCGGATATTACAAAAAAGAGAAAATGGATTTAACAGTACGGAATATATTGCGGTGCGGTATGTTTCAATTGAAATATATGGATAGCATACCTGAGAGCGCGGCAATAAATGAATCCGTTAAACTCACCAGAAAATTAGGGGTTTCAAGTACTTCCGGATTGGTAAATGCGATTTTAAGACAATTCACCAGAGACAGTCTGAAAATCCCGGAACCTGTAACAGAGCCGGTAAAATATTCCGCACCGCAGTCGTTGATTGATATGCTTAAGCAGGCTTACGGCGAAGAGGAAACAGTCGGTTTTCTGGATAATTCATTCCAAAAGCCGCCTGTGTTTTTACGTTTAAATACATTTGTTAATGCTGAAATTCCGGAAAGTTTTAAGGAATCGCCTATATTGCCGCAATGTTATGAATTCTCAGGGAATTTCCTTGCGACAGACGCATACAAAAACGGTCTGTTCTATGTACAGAACCTCTCATCCCAGCTGTGTGCTGTGGCATTGGATCCAAAACCGGGTGACACTGTATTGGATTTATGTGCCGCACCGGGAGGAAAATCTTTTACTTTATCGCAGTTAATGGGCGGGAAAGGTATAATTCACGCGTTTGATTTACATGAAAATCGGGTTAAATTAATAAAAAACGGTGCAAAACACTTAAATATCCCAAACATTACTGTTAAGTGCGGAAATTCAGCGGAATATAACGAAAACATTCCGTTTGCAGACAAGATCTTATGTGATGTGCCCTGTTCGGGATTGGGTGTAATACGCCGCAAGCCGGAAATCAAATACAGGGAATATGCACAGGAACTGCCGGAATTGCAGTATAAAATTCTGTCGAATGCCGCAAAATATCTAAACAGCGGCGGGGAATTAGTGTATTCAACCTGTACACTGAATCCTTGTGAGAATGAAAAAGTAACTGAACGTTTTTTACTTGAGCATACGGATTTTAAAGGGATTGGTTTTCTTAAAGACTTAGGCGAACCGTTCGGAAATTATACGGCTACAGTTCTGCCCAGACATTTCAACAGCGACGGTTTCTTTATTGCGAAATTCACGAAGATCTAACGTCTACGGCGGCGGAACGTGCCGCTTCGCGGCACTGCAAGCTTCGCTTGCAGTCACAAAATGTTCCATTTTGTGACGTTCCGCAGTACAGTACAAAACAGTCCTAAGTGTTTTCAGTTATAAACACTTAGGACTGCTTGCTTTTGCTGAAGGTAAATATGATAACCCCGTCAGCAGTAAAATCTAAAACTTTCGGAAAAAATTGTGTTGACTTTCACCCAAACTTATGATATAATGAAATTTGATATTGACAGATAAAAACAGTTCCTGATTTTCATTCAGGCTAAAGCAGAATACATAACGTCCTATGCTAACAGTTTAGCTCTTGTATTAACGCCTACAATCCCGTCAACGGAAAGACCGTTGTTTTGCTGAAAACTTCTTACGGCGGCATCTGTTGCGGGTCCGAAAATACCGTCGACATTAAGATTGTACCCGAATGAGTTCAATTGGGTTTGAACCCATTTCACATCATCGCCTCTGCTTCCTGATTTGAGATTCTGGGCCGGAACAGAATAAGGATTTGCAGACTGTGCCGGTTCAGCAGGGGGTTCCGTATCTGTTACAGCGGTCGAGTCGGCGGCAGCTGGCGATGCACCTTCCAGCTTGGCTGTGGTATTAACCCCTACAATCCCGTCAACGGAAAGTCCGTTGTTTTGCTGAAAACTTCTTACGGCGGCATTTGTTGCGGGTCCGAAAATACCGTCGACATTAAGATTATACCCGAATGCGTTCAATTGGGTCTGAACCCATTTCACATCATCGCCGCTGCTGCCTGATTTGAGATTCTGAGCCGGAACAGGATAAGGATTTGCCGATTCTGTCGGATTTGCAGGCTGTGCCGGTTCAGCAGGGAGTTCCGGATCTGTTACAGCTGTCGAGTCGGCGGCAACTGCCGGCTGGTCAGTACCGGACGCATCCGGAGTATTCCCGTTCAAGCCGGCATTTTTAATAATATTGGGGTAATCCTTGTATGCGTAATCAAGGTCAACCACGCCGTTTATTCCGTTTACTCTCGCTCCTTGTGAGTCGCCGCTGTACTGCCACATTCCGTATGAGCCGCTGTACGTGCATTTGCTTGCCCACTGTGCAACCCATATATCGTATTTTTCACGCACATCACTTGATATATAGGATTCAAGGAATGCCTTGCTTGCGTAAATTGTTACGAAATATCCTGCATTTTCCAATACGGAACAGAATGTTTGACAGATTTCGGTGGCATTTGTCTGACAGCAGCTCTCCTCAATGTCTAAAACCACCGGATATTCAAATGTTTTTCCATTAATAACTCCAAGGAAGGTATTGGCTTCAAGCTGTGCATCACTGGCATTGGTGGCATACGAATACCAGTACGCACCGCAAGGCATTCCGTTTGCCTTGCATCCGTTATAGTTGTTTTCAAACTGTGCATCTTTTTGGGTGCTTACTTTACCGTACCCCGCACGAAGCATAGCGAACTCTATACCGGCCGCTTTTACTTTCCCCCAATCAATTTTACCTTGGAATGTGGATACATCCACTCCTTTTCTTGTCACGGAAACCGGTTGTGTCTGGGTACCTGACGGCGTGCTTTCAGAATCCGCTGCACCAACAGCAGACTGCGCACTTTCAGATTCCGGCGCCGCAGCTGTTACTGCTGGCTTTGAAATTCCAAAGTAGGCGTAAAAATCTCCATTTGGAACATTATTGCTGTAACCGCTTCGTTCATCGCCGCGGTATATATTGCTTGTTCGCACATCAACATGAGTTGCCGTTGCGCTGATATACCCTATTCCGCCGAATCCCAAGTCCTGTGCCGTGCAGCATACTAATTTTGCGTCAATGATTTGACCACTTTGGTCATAACAAACAATATCCGCCGCTGTGCCTTTACAATGCTGAGAGCTTGAAGCTCCGCCGAGTTGCGCATTGTACGCAACAGTACGGTAACCGCTGTTTATAATGATTTTAGAGCAGTTCAACGCAGTGTACAGTTTCTCTAACATGGCCACCAGATTATCGTCAATCAGCACGGTGTCCGAACCGTCTTTACAGGCGAATTCCTTCACTTTAAAATGCGGAGAAAGAACAGTATTGCCCTGTGTTGAGTTTGAATACGTCTTAACCATGGTAATTCCCTCCTGCAAATGCTTTATTCATTTCCCGTAGGAGTATTGGACGTTACAGTGCCGTTCCCGTCATTTCCCGTAGGAGTATTGACAGTACTTGACGTTACAGTGCCGTCCCCGTCATTTCCCGTGGGAGTATTGACAGCACTTGGTATCACGGTGCCGTCCCCGTCATTTCCTGTTGGAGTATTGACAGCACTTGGTATCACGGTGCCGTTCCCGTCATTTCCCGTGGGAGTATTGACAACACTCGCCGTACCTTTGTCACCGAAATTATGGCTTGCAAGCGATGTCAAAACCGATAAGATAACCGCAATGCCAACTGTAGATCCCACCATTTTCCAGTCAATACCCCCCAGAAGATGGGTTGTTCCAATTGACGCAACCGCCGTCTGTGCGGCTGTTTTCACCGCACGTTCGATTAAGTCTATAAGAAAATTCTTCATAATAAAAGACCATGCCTTTCTGCGAAATGCACCAAAAAAGGGGGGAATTTAAACAAGTTGGTACTTTATCGCAAGAGATTGCAAAATTTATAATATTAACAGTTCTAAGATACTGTGAAATTCCAGTTTTCCCCCCATATATAATAATATGGCAGCTTTCGGCATAAAGTTACATATACAGTCATTTCTAACGGCTGCGGTCTGGGCAAAGCATTCGTAATTTGTATAAAAATCCCCCTTAAATAAAAGGTATTTTCTGTCCAAAACAGAAAATACTATAGTAATTTCGATCGAGAACGGGCGAAGCCCAGACCATAGCCGTTATAAACGATTATAGCAAGACGGCGGAATCCGGCTTGTTACCGAAAAGAAAAAAAATTCCGCACATGAAGCGGAACGGTTTAAAAAGGTGAAAATTGATTATGAAAAAAACACTTAAAATAATAACCGCCCTTGCGGTTGGGATAAATATTTTATGCCCGTTAAAAATTTACGGTGCGGATAATGACTTCTCAAACATACTTTACGGAGATGTTGCGGGCGTGGGTTATGTTTCAATTTCAGGGGTTGTAATGCTTGAAAAACATCTTGTATCCCCAAAAACATTTATGCTGGACAAAAGACAAAGGGATGCTGCGGATGCGGATCATGACGGGAAATTAACGCTTCTGGATCTGTTTGAAATAATAAAATTTATGGGCGGAGGGAAAAAGTCCATAGGCAACTCCCCTGTTAAAGCAAGAACATCCGAATCTGTAAAGAACTATGAAGGACGTTTTATCGGTACGGAAGGTAATGAACGCACAGAAATGACAGTGCGTCAGGAAGGCTTCCGTGTCTATTTTTCAGTGCGCCGTTCAAACGGACTGAATGCCTGGACTGAAATGAATATGCTCGGGGAAGTTCAGGACAGTGAAGATGA
>JAISVP010000114.1 GCA_031271475.1 Oscillospiraceae bacterium
CAAGCACTGCTTTTTCAGAATCTTTCAGTATATCTTCGCTTACCGTTCCGACAGGCATTACGCCGTCAAAATATTTCTGAACATCATAAAACGCCGTCCGGATTATCCTATTAAACACATTAGTAAGAAGCGAGCCTTCCTTAACGACAGGGTCACTGTCCTGAGGTTCAGCAAGCGGATTAAACGGTTTCGGCTGGAAACTGACACTGTGTGAACCCAATCCGAGTCCTAAAAAATGTGCCCGCAGCTGTTCCGGAGTATAATAATCAAGCAGTTCATCAGCCATAGGCGGTTTAATATTTCCGCTGCTTGACGCTTTTTTGTCAAGGAACAGAACATGGTAATTTGCCACAAGAGTTGACAGCGTCATCTGCCCTTCGGCAGGATCACAGGTCAAATTATCCTTTCCTTGCAGCGCCATAAACATCGCCTGCTGTGCGATTCCGTAAAAATAGATATTATCCTGCCCGATAAACTGGTAGACTTTAGACTCACGGCTCTGCCAAAAATTTCTCCAGTCCTCTCCGCCGCCCAAATAAGCCTTTGTGAACGATATAGGCGCCCACAAAGATTCCGGCCAAACCCACACAGTACTTTTAACCGCTGCCTGCTGTGCATTTTCGGAATTCCGGCGAATATCCGCATTGACAGACTGCTCTGAATTCCCCTCACCGTTCAAATCCGGTGCGGGAACGCCCCATTCTATATTTCCTGTAAGTCTAAACGGAACAAGTGTCTTGCCTGTACGGAATCTTGCGCCCTTTCCGGAAAGCAGGCGGGAAGCCTTATCACAGTCCTCCAGATTCTCAAATTTCAGTGTAAACGAAGTCTTTTTAGGCTCGTTTATAAGGGTATGCTCCCCCATTTCATCCTTCACCGACAGATAAGAATCCATATAATCATTCATGACATAAATCACAGGCGGTTCAAGGAATTCCGCTACGGTCTTGTAAACAACACTGCGTACATTCGGGGATTCCTTAAGAATTTGCACATATTCCCTCAGAAGAGGTAACTTCTCCGTCAATTTAAAATACCAGTTAACAACGTCTTTCATAACAGGCGTTTCACCCGTAAGGGTAGACTTCGGATTAATTAAATTTTCCGGCATATACTGATGTCCTAAATCGCACTCATCAGCATATCCCTTTTCAGAGGCACACCCTTGCACGGGACATTTCCCGATTACCTGTCTGCCGTTTAAGAATGTTCCCGCCTTTTCATCATAGAACTGCGCCGTAGAATTTTGTATCAAATGACCGTTTTCATAAAGCTTACGTATAATATACTCTGTCATTTCCTTATGAATTTCACCTGTACGTCCCAATGCGGACGCACCGAACAGGTCAAGGCTGATACCGTAAGCATCAAGGACAGCCTTTTGTGTTTCATGGTTTTTCCTGACGAAGTCTTCTACAGTTCCGGAAAACGCACCGGTTTCCGATGCGGCACGGTAACTTTCCGCAATAGGAGACCCGTAGCAGTCCGTACCCGATACAAAGACGACATTTTCTTTTCCAATCCTATCACGCAAAAACCTCGCATAAACATCCGCAAAAACAAACACCCCGCCTATATGCCCGAAGTGCAGACTTTTATTTCCGTAAGGCATTCCCGCTGTAACCACCGCTCTTTTCGGGAATGCCGGACGTATTTCTTTACTTTTACTGATACTCACTTGCCCTCCTGTTCACCGTACAGTTTCGGAAACTCAAACTGAATCTTTAAGAGAGCATCGGTAACAGCAGGGTCGAACTGTGTACCTCTGCCTTCTTTTATTATGGATACCGCTTTTTCATGCGACATTGTATCCTTATACACTCTCTTGCTTGCCAATGCGTCATATACGTCAATGACAGCTAAAATTCTTGCGGACAGGGGTATTTCCTGTCCTTGCAGCTTATCCGGATAGCCGTTCCCGTCATACCGTTCATGATGGTGTCTTGCAATTTCATAACAATACTGCGCATATTTTGACGTGTCGTTATGTAAGAGCATTTTAACCATATCACCGCCGATTTCCGCATGTGTCTTTATAGTTTCATATTCCTCATCGGTCAGTCTTCCGGGCTTAAGAAGTATATTGTCAGGAATAGCAATCTTACCGATATCATGCAGTGCCGAAGCTTTCACCATAACATCCGGCTCACAGACAGACAGCTGCTGTGAGTACTCAGAATCCCTTATAAGTTCAGCTATCATCAGTCCCGTTAATTCCATAGTCCGTTTAACATGCTCCCCTGTTTCACGGCTTCTGTACTCGATTATATTCGCCATAGTTGAAATCATATCTTCCTTGGCCTTAATTATCTCCGCAACCTTTTCGTCAATCTTTTTTTCAAGTTCGTCACGGTAAGTTTTAAGTTCAACATGATTACGGACACGCATTTTTATAATTTCAGAAACAAAAGGCTTTGTAATATAATCAACCGCTCCCATAGACAGTCCGCGCGCCTCATCGGAAGCGTTTTCAGAGGCAGTTATAAACAGTACCGGAATATTGGCCGTCTTAGGATTTTCCAAAATCTCAGCAAACGTATCATACCCGTTCATTTCCGGCATATTAACATCAAGCAGTATAATAGACGGCAGTTCCTGCGTATTAAACAGGACATCCAATGCCTGCTTTCCGTTTTCAGCATGAATCAAATCATACTCATCTTAATGAACCGACTCTAACATGAGGCGGTTAACTTCCATATCATCAACAATCAGTACCTTACTATTCCGTTTCATAACCCCTCCTCTTTTAAGGCCGCCTTATTTCTTTACCACTCCGAATTTGCCTTACCGGCGGGCGTATTGCGTGAATGCCCCCGAACTTTTCTGAATCGCCGCAATCGGTTTCACATTGTTAACGCGTCAGTTAAGTCCTGTTTTCGGGCATATGCCGCGGTTGCCATCGGCAAGCATATTGCGGGGACAGTGCCAATTTGGTTTTAATCACCGCAATCATTTTCACATTGTTAACGCGTCAGTTAAAAAGCGTACAAAGCACATATGCCGCGTTTGCCTGCCGGGGCTTCCGGCACGACCCGGTTATCTTTCTGCCATTAAAACCGCAATTTCATCCTCATTCAATCCGACCATAGCTTCCCCTAAGTCTTCGGAAAGTCTGGCTATCAGTGAGTAATCCGTATAATTTTCCACAGATTTAACAATTGCCTGAGCACGTTTTTCAGGATTCCCGGATTTAAATATCCCGGAACCTACAAATACACCTTCCGCACCTAAATACCGCATTAAAGCCGCATCAGCGGGAGTTGCCACACCGCCTGCCGAAAAGTTCAGTACAGGAAGTTTTCCATGCTCATGCACATATCTTAAAAGATCTATACACACGCCCAATTCCTTAGCTTCCGTATAAAGCTGATCTTCCTGCATACCCTTTATACGCCTGATATCAGACTGTATGGCACGCATATGCCTTACCGCCTGAACCACATCACCCGTACCTGCCTCACCTTTTGTACGTGTCATTGACGCACCTTCGGAAACTCTTCTTAAAGCCTCGCCCAAATCCCTTGCACCGCACACGAACGGTGATTTAAACTGTGTTTTGTCTATATGATTGCGGTCGTCAGCCGGAGAGAGCACTTCACTCTCATCAATATAATCTATACCGATTGCCTCAAGAATTCTTGCCTCAAGAATATGCCCTATACGGCATTTTGCCATAACGGGAATTTTCACCGCCGCCTTAATTTCTTTAATCATTTTCGGGTCACTCATACGGGAAACACCGCCTGCCGCTCTTATATCGGCAGGTATCCGCTCAAGCGCCATTACCGCAACCGCTCCGGCGGCTTCCGCAATCTTTGCCTGTTCCACTGTAGTAACATCCATAATCACGCCCCCGGCCAAGGATGCGTTTATCTTTTCTGCATTCATTTATATTTCCCCTTTTTTACTGATAATTTACTAAGAGCCTGTTCAATATCTTTTTGTGATTGTGCTTTTTGGTAGATTTTTGGCTTTTCTAGGCAAAATTCCGCAGTAATGCTTGCGCCTTACAAGGAATTTTAACGCTGAAAAACGG
>JAISVP010000154.1 GCA_031271475.1 Oscillospiraceae bacterium
CAACAGGTGCATCAGGCATAGGCATATCAGGTCCGACCGGTCCTGCAGGTAATGAGAGCACTAAAGGTGATACAGGTGCTACAGGTCCGGCAGGTGCGACTGGTGCAACAGGACAGCAGGGTGCAACTGGTCCAGCAGGAAATGCCAGCACTAAAGGCGATACAGGTGAGACCGGTCCCGCAGGACCGACGGGTGCAACGGGTGCTACAGGTGCAGGTGTAACCGGTCCGACAGGTCCGTGCTGTACAGGTCCAACAGGTCCAACCGGTGCAACAGGTGCAGGTGCAACGGGTGCTACTGGCTCGACTGGTGCAACAGGTGCCACAGGTTCGACGGGCGCTACAGGTGCAACTGGTGCTACAGGTTCGACAGGCGCCACAGGTGCCACAGGTTCGACTGGTGCAACGGGTGCTACAGGTTCGACAGGTGCAACAGGTTCGACTGGTGCTACAGGTTCGACAGGCGCAACAGGCTCAACAGGTGCCACAGGTGACACAGGCTTAAGCATTACAGGTGCTACAGGTGCAACAGGTGCTACTGGTGCTACTGGAATAGGCGGCGGTAATTTATTCGTAAGTCCGGGAACCGGAGCGAGCGGAGCGACAACGCTGTACAATTCCACTTTCAGTAATTTGAGTTTTGCGATTTCCGGTGCTAGCGGAATCTCCGGCGTGACCGGTAATAATTTGCGTATCAATGTGACAACAGGTCCAAGCGGACCGGTGGTTACCTTGGATGCCTCTGCACTTACGCAGACGATTAATAACCTTATGGTAAGCCAAACCTATGATCCTAATGTAGGTGAGCTGAACACAGGTGCGACCTTTAACGGCAAGCCAGTTTACCGTCAGGCATGGAGATTCACAATCAATGCCGGTCCTAATGCTCAAGATGACCACTTGTTGATTGCTACACCAAATTATGTTGACGCTATTGTAAACTCCGGCGGATATTTCTCTACAGGAAACGGCGTGGAGAAATATAATATACCTTCCAGACAGCTCAACGGAAACAACAACCTCTCTGGTTTCCCGCTTGTAACTACGAACAATCAGCTGGATTTAAGTACTATTTCAAACCTCCAGCGTACAAATGCCGACACCTTCGTTTGGGTTGACTATACTAGGGTGTAAGCGTTTAATCGCAGTTAAGTAAAGTTTCCGATTTCTAAAAGAATTTTTAGAATTTAACAGAACTAAGATAAAAAAAGAAGCCGGCGGGAAACCGACCGGTTTCTTTTTTATGCCTATTATGTCTTTTTCATAAAAAGCAAAAGAAAAGATGTTATATATCGGTTTGACTTTTTATAGACTAAGTGAATTAAAAGCATATAAGATGAAAATAAAACATAAGTAACAAATAAAAATCAGATGCATAAAATATTAAAGCAGCCCCTGATAAACTCCTGTGCTTTCAGAGCGTAGGATAAAGGTTAATGTTTTTGCATAAAAACGCAAGCGTTGCTTTATGTTTAGCTTAGCTTTTTGTAAAAATAATGACGAATATTTTGTTTGTGCCGCAAATATTACAACTGCATAGCAGTTTATCAGAGACTGTAAAAAACAATATATAGCCGTTTCTAACGACTATGGTCTCGGCTTTGCCGAGACCCGCACGCAAATGCGTGCGTCGATGAGAACTTCGCTTAGCCTGTTCTCGATCGAAATTACTATAAAAGAGGTACTGCTAATGCAAAATATAGTATTGAGTGTCATTATACCGTATTATATGGAAACGAAGGAGGAAATTTCACCTCTTCTCAACAGCTTAAACCTCCAGTTGGGGTTTGATTATTCGACAGTCGAGTATATTTTAGTCAACGATGGCACCAATAACGTATTCCCCAAAGAGTTTTTGAACAGTTTTGAGAAACTAAACATACGTACTATTTACATGAGCGAAGACTTGGGACCGGGGTTGGCAAGACAAATGGGAATTGACAATGCACGCGGAGATTATGTTATGTTCTGTGATGCGGACGATGTTATGCAAAACATACATGTACTCAGTTGCTTTATAGAGGCAATCGATGTGCATAAACCCGAAGTGATTACCTCAACATGGCTTGGAGAGGTTTATAATCCTGTAACCGGAAAAGCAATTTACATTCCATGTGATAATGATATCACATGGGTGTTCGGCAAGGCATTCAGCCGTAAGTTTTTGCAGAAGTATGACATTCGGTTTCACGAGGATCTGCGATCCCATGAAGATACGTATTTCAATAACTTAGTATACGTTCATTCAAAAGAAACATTTAAACTGCCGATCACAAGCTATGTATGGATATACCGTGAAGACAGTCTTACCCGTATGAACAACAAAGCCTACACTTTCGAGTCAATACCGGATTTTATAAAAAGTTTAAGTAAGGTCTGTGAAAAGATTGAGGAAACTTATCCGGAACAAATGGAGAGTCTGGTGATACATGTAGTGACGACTATATTCTTCATCATTCATCATAGAGACTGGCTCACTCCGAATAGAAGAGAACTGTTCAAAAAGACGGAAGACACCTTCTGCAAACTAATGAAACCCTATATTAAATACTACAAGAATGCTCCGGCTGACTTATTCATCCCCATATACAATACGGTGCGTACCGGACGTTTCATAAATGAGGTTGAGACTGAAACTCTGGGCGACTGGATAAAGCGTTTATCATTATAGCCTATGTATCAGCGTACAGTACGCCGCAAATTCCGAAAAAGCCTGTCAGAAATCCGGCAGGCTTTTTCATCTGGAATTAACTAATTTAATTCTGCAAAGTATTTAATAGTCCTTACCATCTGGCTAGTATAAGAATTCTCGTTGTCGTACCAAGCAACAACCTGCACTTGATACAAACCGTCACCGATGTCAGAAACCATCGTCTGTGTTGAGTCAAACAGTGAACCGCAAGTAATACCGATTACATCAGAGGAAACGATATCGTCTGTGTTGTAACCGAAACTTTCAGACTCAGCTGCTTTCATAGCTGCGTTTATACCTTCTTTAGTCACATTTTCACCTTTGACAACAGCAGTAAGAATTGTAGTAGAACCGGTAACAACAGGTACACGCTGTGCGGAACCAATCAATTTTCCGGACAGCTCCGGAATAACAAGCCCGATTGCTTTTGCCGCGCCTGTAGAGTTCGGAACGATGTTTGCCGCGGCAGCACGCGCACGTCTTAAGTCGCCTTTTGCATGAGGACCATCAAGAGTCATCTGGTCGCCTGTGTATGCATGAATTGTAGACATAATACCGCTTTGAATCGGTGCGTAGTCATTAAGCGTCTTAGCCATAGGGGCAAGGCAGTTTGTCGTACAGGACGCAGCAGAAATAATGGTGTCTTCGGGTGTAAGTGTGTTTTCATTTACACTGAAAACAACAGTCGGCAAATCATTGCCTGCCGGAGCGGAAATAACAACTTTTTTTGCACCGGCATCAATATGTGCTTGGGATTTCTCCTTTGAAACATAAAAACCGGTGCATTCCAAAACAACATCTACACCAAGCTCCCCCCAAGGCAAATCTGCAGCATTCCGCTGTGCATAGATTTTAATTGTTTTACCGTCTACAGTAATAGAATCATCAGCCGATGTAACGGTATGTCCGTCATAACGTCCCTGTGCCGTATCATACTTAAGAAGATGTGCAAGCATCTTAGGATTAGTTAAGTCGTTTACGGCGACAATTTCATACCCCTGAGCTCCGAACATTTGCCTGAATGCCAAACGGCCAATGCGCCCAAACCCGTTAATCGCAACTTTTACAGCCATAATAAAATTCCTCCATTTTGGCGGACATACAGTAACTCATAATTGTGTTACATCTCCGCATTAATAATTACGGGTAAAATTCCCGTCTACTCCATTATATACCGTTGTTAAAACAAAGTCAAGCCTTTTTTGAAAAAAATTATCTTGAGTTAATAGTATGTTTGGTAAAGTTGCACAAAATATTGCGCATAAATTTTGTGATTATTGTGCAATATTACTTATTGACTTAGCGTAAGCATCTGTGTTATAATAAATGAGCGGGGTGGAGCAGTTCGGTAGCTCGTTGGGCTCATAACCCAAAGGTCAGAGGTTCAAATCCTCTCTCCGCAACCAAAGTCAGTAAAACACACGGAGATCCCGTGTGTTTTACTGTATAAGCATAAGGTGTGCACGCTGTATGTATGTTTTAGATACAGATTTTTAATTATAGCTCCCAAACAATGGTAAAGACATCCGGATCTGATTACGCAAACCCTTAACGACCAGATTGCGTTGGAGAAAGAAGGATTTATGAGAATTATAATAGTCGGATGCGGAAAAATAGGAGCCGCATTGGCATGGACACTGTCAGAAAAGAAAGACTGCCATGTCACTGTAGTGGATAAAATACCAAATGTTTTGGAAACTTCCGGAGAGATTCCCGATGTTATATTTATTGCAGGGAACGGTGTAAATGAGAATATACTCAGACAGGCCGATGCTAAGAACGCGGATTTAATCGTTTGCACAACTAATTCAGACGAACTTAATATTTTATGCTGCATTATGGCAGAAAGACTTGGTACAAAACATTCAATAGCAAGGGTACGAAATCCTGAGTATATGTTAGAATTCAACAGATTGTGGAAAGATCTTGGGATAGATATGGCAATCAATCCTGAATGGCAGACAGCCAGAGTCATTTCAAGGATTTTAAGATACCCTGCAGCTGACGATATAGAAACATTTATTGACGGCAGGGTGGAATTGGTATCATTTAAAATATCCGAATCACCGGAATATTTTATCGGTAAAAGCATTTCCAAAATCTTCAACAGAAAAATGGGGATTTTGCTTGCATTGGTTCAGCGCGGCGATGCTGTGTCCATTCCTCACGGAGATTTTGTTTTTGAACATGGGGATGTTATTAAGATAATGGGCAGAGCATCTAAAATAATGGCTTTCTTTGCACTGCTAAAAAAAATACCGAAATCACAGGATATCATGGTTATAGGCGGCGGCAGGATTACTTATTATTTAGCGGAGCTGTTAAACAGGCATACAATTAAAACAAGTATGCGGATTATCGAAAAAGACAGAGACAAATGTGAGAGTCTTTGTGAAACCCTTACTTCAGCAAATCTTGCGAAACATCTTATGTTTATACATGGCGACGGAACAGACGAGGATTTGCTTGCTGCTGAAAACATAGAGAAAATGGATGCCTTTATTTGCCTGACAGACAGGGATGAGGAGAACGCAATCATTTCTCTTTATGCTTTGAAGACAGGTGTGAAGAAGGTGATAACAAAAGTTACGCATCTGCACCAGAATATGATTAAAAGTCTGATTACAAAACTTGGGAACATTATTGCTCCGCAAGATATTACTAAAGATATAATTTTACGCTATATTGACGGCTTTTCAGGTGTAAGTGATCACAGCATCGTGACTGTACATCAGATTTTTTCAAGTGAGTCGGAAACTGTAAATGCTGTGGAATTTAACATAAGCAAGAATGCAAAATGTTTAGGAACCCCTATACAAAATCTTAAGATAAACAAAGACGTGTTGTTAGGGTGCATAAGCAGAGGTTCTGAGATTATTATTCCATCCGGTGAGACTGCATTGCAAATCGGAGACAGGGTGGTCGCTATTTCCAAATTTAAAGAGCTCCGCGAAATAGATGATATAATCACTTAAATTGCTAAACGGCAAAAACTCAGGTTATGCCATGAGGAAATTCTGCATCATTTCTAATTCTAACTCATCCATATCAATTTCGCCCCGAACGAGCCTAAGCGAAGTCCTCATCGACGTACGTTGCGTGAGGGTCTCGGCAAAGCCGAGACTATAGCCGTTAGAAACGACTAAAACTGCCGTTGATAAAACGGCAGTTTTTACTTTTTAAGTAATTCAAACTTTGCCCGGTACGCAAAGCCGTATGCCCCTGCATTTATTACCGCAGAAGCATTTGCATCCGTAATGCCGCCAACGGCAAATACCGGAATTTCCACGCTGCTGCATATATCAGTCAAGTATTGCAGTCCTTTAGGCGGAATGTCCTTTTTGCAGTCGGTAGTAAAGATATGTCCCGCAATAAGGTAATCTGGCGGACGGTTCATATTGGAAACCTTAACAGCTTCCTCGGTGCTGTGTACGGAAACCCCAATTTCTTTAAAGTCCGGAAAACCGGAATTCTTAAATTTAAGAAAAACTTCATACGGCAGTTGTAAATGTTTTATACTGAGTTCCATTCCCGCCTGTATAAAGGTATTGATTACTAAGGGAATGCCAAAATTCTCACAAATTTGCTTGCATTCCCTTGCAAGTTCTAAATATTCACGGTACGGCAGGTCTTTCTCCCGTAAAATTATACGGTACGGTCTTGTTCCGGCAATTGTCTTAAAAGCCGCAAAAAAATCATTGCCATACAGTTCGCGTGCGGTTATTGCAATCTTTTTCATTGTGTCCGCCTATAATGATATGTGGTTGTTATACATTGGCTGCAAGCCTCTTAAAAGGAGCATGGCGTGAATTTCGGCGACACTGCGGGTGTCGGAAATCTCAAACTGTTCGCCGCCTTTTTGACTCTGTCCGTGTCCGCCTACACCAACGGATACTCCGGCGGAAATCTTTGTTGCGGCAAGACCTACGACATTATCGCGGAATGCGGCTGATTCACGTGTTGATACAGTAATTCCCGCAAACGGCATAAAGAGTCTGTATGCAAGCATTACTTGCAGCAACTCCCGTTCAGTTACCGCATTTTCCCACCTGTATGTATTTCCGTCTTCATTGCCTTCAAACGGTCTTAAACGTGGAAGTGAGAAAGAAATTTCCGCATGAGGATATTTTTTTAGGAGCATATCCGCGTGCACGCCTGTAAGAAATGCATCTTCACGAAAATTCCCAAGTCCCAGCAATGCTCCCAACGCAACTCCGCGAATCCCTGACTTTAATGCCCGCTCCAATGCTCCGAGTCTGTACGTATACGAGCGTTTCGGTCCTGACGGATGTACTTTTTCATACAGTACGGGAGAATATGTTTCTTGATAAACGCTTACGAAATCTGCGCCGCACTCATTTATGTAGGTATATTGCGATTCTGATAAAGGATAAATCTCAATTCCTACCGTGTTAAAATATTTTACTGCAATCTTTACGGCATTCCCGATATATTCCGTATTTGCGGCATTTTCGGATTCTCCTGTAAGGATTAGTATTTCATCCAGTCCCGTAGCAGAAATTGCCTTAAACTCACTGTGGATTTCATCAAATGTAAGCTTTGCCCGTTTAAGTTTACTCGTACATCTGAATCCGCAATATGTACAAGCGTTTTCGCAGTAATTGGAAATATACAGCGGTGTAAATAAAGCGATAGAATTTCCAAAATTACGCTGAGTTTCGTGTTTCGCCCGTCTTGCCGTAAGTTCTAACACAGCGTCTGCGGCAGGGCTGAGAAGTGCCGCAA
>JAISVP010000191.1 GCA_031271475.1 Oscillospiraceae bacterium
GGGATAAGAGCCTGTTCAATATCTTTTGGCAAGTGTCATTTTCAGCAAAATTTCCGTTTTTCAGCGTTAAAATCCCTTGTAAGGCGCAAGCATTACTGCAGAATTTTGCCTAGAAAAGCCAAAAATCTACCAAAAAGCACAATCGCAAAAAGATATTGAACAGGCTCTTAGAAATGCCTATAAAATGTAAAGGAGTTAGCTGTGTTAAAGTATATTTTCGGAGTGCTGATTTTACTTTCTGTCCTGTATGCAGTTTTTTCAGGAAATATAAACGATGTATCCGCTGCCGCGCTTCAGGAAGGCGTTAACGCAGTCAATCTGTGCGTTTATATGCTTGGCGGTATGTGTGTTTGGGGCGGCATACTAAAAATAGCGGAAAAATCCGGAATAACTGCCCTCCTAAGCAAGGGGCTTAAACCGTTTGCAAAACTTCTGTTTAAAAATATTAACTGGAACGGAAAAGCTTACAGAGCTATGTCAATGAATATTATAGCGAATATTCTCGGACTTGGGAATGCGGCTACTCCATTTGGAATTGAAGCAATGCAGGAACTCTCCAAAGAGGAAAAAGCAAACGGCAAAGCCACGGATAACATGGTAATGTTTACCGTGCTTAACACTGCATCAATAACTCTAATTCCCGCTACGGTCGCCGCTCTGCGTTTTAAAGCGGGATCGGAATATCCCCTTGATATATTACCGGCAATACTAATTAATTCTCTTCTTTCCGTTACGGCGGCTGTAGTTGCGGCAAAACTGTTCAGAAAGCAACAGTGATACCGATTTAACGAGGTTTGATACATGAATTTTTCTTCTTATGTAATACCCGCTTTTATTGCGATAATAGTACTGGCGGGGTTAATCAAAAAAGTGGATGTCTTTTCTGTTTTTGTAGAAGGAGCAGAAGAAAATTTAAAGGTATGTATTAGTATTTTGCCTACTTTAGCGGCACTTATGCTGTGTATCGGTATGTTTAAAGCATCCGGGGCATTGAATTTCATAACTGCGGCAATCAGTCCGTTAATTAACAACATTGGATTCCCTGCCGAGTGCGTGCCTTTAGCATTAATCCGTCCGTTATCGGGCAGCGGTGCACTGGCTGTATACGAGGGAATACTCAGTGAACACAGTCCCGACAGTTTTGTCGGACGTGTCGCAAGCGTTCTGTTAGGATCAACAGAAACCACATTCTATACCGTTACTGTTTATTTTGGTGCGGCAAAAATAAAAAAGCTCCGTCATACCGTACCTTCCGCATTGGCGGGAGATATAACAGGCTTTATTATGAGCGCTTTGTTGGTTAGAGTTTTCTTTGGCGAACACTGATACAGTAATTTCGCCCCCCGAACGGGCTAAGCGAAGTCCTCTGATACAGTAATTCCGATTGAGAATAGGCTAAGCCTATCCTCAGCGATGCACGCGTTTGCGTGCGGTCTCGGCAAAGCCGAGACCATAGCCGTTAGAAACGGCTATAACCGGAGTTTACCAAGCCTGCAGCAGACTTTCACCGTCAAGCTGTTGTTCATTTCGGTCACACATCAAGAAACAGCCCGGCACGTGATGTGCCGGGCTGTTTCGCGTTATTGGCAGGCGTTGTAAATCAAATCGAATACCTCACCGGGCATCTTAACGAAATACCAGCCCAAATGCCGGTACCCGGCATAACCGCCTTCAATTAACCGTAATTCCGCAGTTGTCCCGTCTTTCATTGTAAAAAAGAGATGTGCCTGTTTGTCAGTATCGTAAAAGTCTGCACCGACAGTTTGATAAACATACTCAAACGGAGCATTTTCTAATTCTTCAATAAAAGCTGAAATGTTACCGTCCGTAATGCCCGGTAAATTCTCATACCCATATTCTGGCGGCGCATTTTCTAATTCTTCAATAAAAGCTGAAATGCTGCCGTCCGTAATGTCAGGTAAATTCTCATATTCTGGTACCCACGGCGCACTGTCCCAGTTTTCATGCGTCTGATATTTAACAGAACGCCAATTTTCAGCAAGATTTATACGGCTTTCACCGAATAAGTCCGCACCGGTTGTCAAAACGATACCGTTTAAGTTATCATAGAAAACTATATACGGCACTTCAGCGTCATTCTCATCAACCGAATAACCGGTTGTGCAAAGCCGGAATTCCTTGCTGTATCCGTTTACAGTATAGATGTCGCCTTTAATGCTTCCCGCAAATTCTGTTGCGTAGTCACTTTGCTTAGACCATTCGTTAATATTGCCTTTCGCATATCCGAGTTTCTCACCGACAAGTCCCCGCAAAGCAACTGCCTCTTCGTCGTAAATCCAGTCGGAGGATTGAGTGTAAATCCGTCCCTGATAGACAAACAATCCGAGCATATCCACCTCAACACCCTCTTGAGGTTCATGCAATTCCATTTTGGGAACATACAGGGCGGACTCGGAATTGTTACTGCTGTTTTCGGATATGCCGCTGTTATCGGCATTGGTAACAGCAGGCTGACTGTCAATAGAAACAGGCGGTGGTGTATTGTTCAGCAACGGCAGTCCGAAAATAACAGTGCATATAATGACAGCAACGCCGCACGCACAAGCCGCTATACTGCGTCCGGCTCTGCTAACTGTGCGTTTAACTGCTTCGGATTGCTGTAAACAGTTCTCACGGACACGTTCTCTGTCCGGCATTTTTGCCGATGTAATTTCATTAATAAAATCCTTGCCGGTCATAATAATTTCTCCTCACTTCAAAATTTCCCGCAGCTCTTTCAACGTGCGGTACAGTTTATTCTTGACGTTCTGTTCGCTGATTGACATTGCTTTGGAGATTTCCGGAATCGTTAAATCCACATCATAAAAGAGATAGAACACTTTTTGTATATCTTCGGATTTGGCATTGATTAACTGTTTTGCTTTTTCGACTAAATCTTTATTTACAACAAATTCTTCCGTCAGGAAAGAATCCGCTTCAAACTCAGTTAAGTCTGCTGTTTCGCCGTCGCCGTTCACTGCGTTCATGAAGACAAAAATCTTCAGACGCTCCAAAAGCGAATAATAACGGGCAAGTTTACGTTTTGCTATTTTTAGAACAAATGCTTTTTCATTCGTAATATAGTCCGCTCCACGCTTGCAAAGAACCTGATACAACTCCAAATAAGCGTCCTGAAAAACGTCTCCGATATCGGCGGTACTCCTGCATTTCGCCGTGATATACGCCAACACATATTTATTTGTGGAATCATAAATTTCATCGAACCGTGAAGCGATGTTTGGGTTCGACATTCAAATCACCGCCTCTCAATATTATAGTGGCAGATTTCACAAGAAAAGTTTCAAGGTTTCAAAGATATTTTTGTTTTTATAGCAGTTTGACTTTTCGCCCTCCAAGTAAATATTTAGTTCTTCTCAGCAACTCTGACATATAAGTCAAACAAATTCTCAATAACTTTATCCAAATTAAAATGTTCACGTACCCTGTTATATGCGTTTTCTCCGAATTTCCCTCGAAGATCATCACGATCCGTAAGTGTTTGTATGGCTTCTGCCAGTTTTTCAGCATCACCCGCAGGAACAGTTATACCTGTCTGCCCGTGTATACTTACTTCCGGAACACCCGTTTCAAGATCGGTATTTATTACAGGCTTTCCATAAACCATTGCTTCCAGCTGCACCATTCCGAATGCTTCACTTTTTGCCGTTGACGGTAAAATTAAAAAATCGCAGTCGTTATATGCATATCTTA
>JAISVP010000031.1 GCA_031271475.1 Oscillospiraceae bacterium
GTCCCGGTCGGTGTATTTAATCGCAAGAGAATCCGGAAATTCCCGTGCGTTTTTTTCTATTACCTGACCGACTGTTAAATTTATCATTCCCTTAATCTTCATCCTTTCATTGTGTAACACACAGACTAAAACCGTCAGCAAGCCTAACGGTTCCTTTGTAAGCAGTCCAAAGCCCGCTATTTACAGACCTTGCGGCAGTTCCGATGAGAACGGGATCTCAGCCCGTTCTCATCGGCTGACATTAACACATCCGCGGCTATGTGAGTGCTAAAATACTATACAGCTGTTTCCAACGGCTACGGTCTCGGCTTTGCGAGACTCGCACGCAAATGCCGTGCGCCTGCTATCGGTCGGAATTACTATATAAGCGTATAAAGCTGCGCAAGGTCGTCGCTGTCAATAAATCCGTCGCCGTTAACATCGGCGGCTTCCGACTGGGCTTTAGTTAAAAATCCGTCATTATACAGATAATCCACAAGCATTGCAATGTCCGCAATACTGACCGTGCCGTCCAGATTGACGTCCCCTTTAATTCCGCCGGACAACGGAACGGTAGTTGTTGCGGATGGCTCAGTTGGCAATGTTTCCGGGACTGTCACGGTTGTTGCAGTTGTCCATGTTGTCGTGGTTGTCGCGGTTGTTGAAGTTGCCGAAGTTGTAGCGGCTGTAGTCGTTTCCGCCGTAGTCGCTTCGGTTGCGGTTGTTTCAGGAGGTGTAGGGATTTTCTGAATATCGGGCACATTGCCCCTTAGATACAGAATAAGCCACAGCAAATCCCTTATATTCAGCTCTCCGCTGCGGTCAAGATCCGCGGTTACCCCCTGCACCAGAGGCAAATCATCAATCAGATACCGTGCCAGCGCAACAACATCGGCTATATTGACCGCACCGTCCCCGTTAACATCCCCGGTAGGTCTGATATTCGGGATATCCGGAATATTCGCGCCGTTCGGATACACCATAACGGTAAGAGGTCTGATTCCCACCGGCAGGTCTTTCTTGCTTACTGTATTCACAACGCCGGCGCTGTTTGTAAGAATATAACTCCCGGGCACATTCGGCGCCCTGAGCCTGAATTCAAACAGTTTAGCCGTACCGGACACGAGCTGTTCGGAATGGTAAGCCACCAAAACAGCCAAAAGACCCATTTCCATATTCACAAAACTTACTTCCGGACTAACCGTAAAGTCATAACTTTCGGGTATATACTCCATACCGTTCAAATCAAGCGCAAAGCTGAAGCCTTCAATCACATCCGGGGCATTTGCCCAAACTTCAACGGTAATTTCGTCTTTAGGCCTGCAATACGGTTTATTTGTGCGCAGCATAATTACCGCATCGCCGTGCACAACCGGTTCCGGCTGCTTCGTGCCGCTGCTGCCGGGGGCATCGGTCACATTCACGGTAAACGGCATTGTCTGCGTACTTACCTCAACCAGCCGGGAACCCTGAGCCCTTGTAAGATTCACGGCAGAAAGGTTAAATGTATAAGAACCGTTCGCTGCGGATTCAGGGACAGTGAGAACAAAATTCAAAATTGCGTCCTGCGGATCAGGCGCATAGTTGGCAGTCCACAAATTCCTGAATCTGCCCGTTTCCAAGGGCACGGAATCCGAACTGTCTCCGATATTCTTAATTTCCCTCAAAGTACTTTCAGCCGGGTTATCCGCGGGTAAAAACGCTCTGATATCCAAAACGTCATGTTTTTCCCATGTTATTTCAGTGTAACGGAAGTCTGTCTTATCTTTAACGGCACCCTGCGCGAAGACTCCTACTATGATTGAAACCCCCGAAGAATCGCCGCCTTGTACATCAACCGAATCTCTGCCGCCCAAGTCCTTTATACTCAGAACAATATCGCTTGGTGACACCGCATTTGCGGTATCACCTTCAAAGGATGACAGCTTAGGAAACAAAAAGGACAGAATTACCGCTGTTGCGACCGATGCGGCCGCTATGCTTTCTAATTTAGTCTTGACTGTTGTCTTCATCTTATGTATCCCTCCGCTGGCGCTGTCTGCCCGAAACAGAAAGCACCGACAACAAGCCGGAAAAACCGGCTTGCGAACGCAAAGCGTTCTGGTTTCCGCGAACATATGAGAAAGGTTAACCTGCCGCACGCAACAGAACCCTATACAGTAATTTAGACCCCGAACGGGCTGAGTGAAGCTCTCATCGGCACACGCAAATGCGTGAAGATCCCGGCTTTGCCAGACCGCAGCCGTCAGAAACGGCTGTATCCTTGGCTTAAGAGCCTGTTCAACATCTTTTGGCAAGTGCCATTTTCAGCAAAATTTCCGTTTTTCAGCGTAAAAATTCCTTGTAAGGCGCAAGCATTACTGCGGAATTTTGCCTAGATAAAGTCAAAAATCCACCAAAAAGCACAATCACAAAAAGATATTGAACAGGCTCTAATGAGCTGTGCACGGAGTCAGCTTTGCCTTTCTCCTGACCGTTAAGGCATTCAACCGTATGAACGCCTTAAATCTGCATACTATAGATTATAACATATAAAAAAAGGAATGTCAAGACATTTTTACACTTTTTTTACAAGAAAACGCACGGGCGGTTACCTCCGGAATTACTGCATAGCCGTTTCTAACGGTTACAGTCTCGGCTTTGCCGAGACTCGCACGCAAACGCGTGCGCCTATGAGAACTTCGCTTAGACCGTTCTCCTCGAAATTACTGTAACAGAAAACCCGCCCGGAAACGCTTCCTTTTTGTGCATAATGCCGAAAAACAGAATGCGTTAAAATTTTATCAAGTTTGGTATTGACTATCGCGCAGGAGTGTGTTATAATTGAATTATCAACAGAAGGAGGATATTATATATGAACAGAGTTTACAATTTCAGTGCGGGCCCGGCAATTCTGCCGGAGGAAGTCCTGAAAAAAGCAGCGGAAGAAATGCTTAACTACGGCGAAAGCGGGCAGTCCGTCATGGAGATGTCGCACCGTTCCAAGGAATATGAGGCAATTATCAATGCCTGTGAAAAGTCTTTGCGTGAAGTAATGAGCATACCCGACAATTACAAAGTGCTGTTTTTGCAGGGCGGCGCATCGTCACAGTTTGCAATGATTCCGCTTAACCTTATGAACAAAAGCGGAAAAGCCGACTATGTCCTGACAGGGCAATGGGCGAAAAAGGCATACAGTGAGGGCAAGAGATACGGTGAGTGCAAGGCTGTGGCGTCTTCCGAGGATAAAACATTCTCGTATATTCCCAAACTTGACAGGTCGGAATTCACTCCGGATGCGGATTATTTCCATATCTGCCTTAACAACACCATATTCGGCACAAGATTTACAGACCTTCCCGACACCGGGAACGTGCCGCTGATTGCGGATGTATCGTCATGTATTCTGTCCGAACCGATAGATATTTCTAAATTCGGAGCAATCTATGCGGGCGCGCAGAAGAACATGGGACCCGCCGGACTTACGGTAGTCATTATCCGTGAGGATCTCATAGGCAATGCCAGAGAATCCACGCCTACTATGTTCAACTATCAGATCCATGCTGAAAACGGTTCGCTTTACAATACACCTCCGACATACGGAATTTACATTTTAGGACTTGTGCTTGACTGGATCAAAGACAAAGGCGGACTTGAGAGCATGAAAGCTTACAATGAAAAGAAAGCGGCAATACTGTACGGTTACTTAGACCGTTCAAAGACGTTTAAGGCAACCGTTGAAGGCAAAGACCGCTCGCTTATGAACATACCGTTTATCACAGGAGACAAAGACCTTGACGCAAAATTCGTATCCGAAGCCAAAGCCGCAGGATTCATTAACCTCAAGGGACACCGTTCTGTCGGCGGAATGCGTGCGTCCGTTTACAACGCAATGCCTATAGAAGGCGTAGAAAAACTCGTAGAATTCATGAGCAACTTTTAACCCTGCGGGGAGCCCACGCAGGCAAACGGCGGGGTGCCCCCGCAGGCAAACGCGGCATATGTACCGATACGCTTTTTAACTGCCGCGTTAACAATAATGCTGCGACGGTTTAAAACCAAATTGGTACAGAAAGCGCAATATGCCCGCCGGGGCTACCGGCTAAAGAACGGAGGAGAATTATGTATAAAATACAAACACTTAATGAGATTTCGGAGTTGGGAACAGCTCTTTTTGACAGAAGCAAATACACCGTAAGCAAAGACGGCGGAGCGGATGCGGTTTTAGTACGTTCAGCGTCAATGCATGAAGCGGAATTACCGGAAAATCTGCTTGCAATCGCAAGAGCCGGAGCGGGAGTCAACAACATTCCGACAGACAAATGCTCGGAGCTTGGAATCTGCGTGTTCAACACACCCGGAGCCAACGCCAATGCCGTTAAAGAGCTTGTAATAGCCGGACTGTTAATGGCGTCAAGAAAAATCACGGACGCGGTCGCATGGGCGAAAACGGTTAAGGACAAAGGAGAAGAAGTTCCGAAACTTATCGAAAAAAGCAAAAGTCAGTTTGCCGGGCCTGAAATAAAAGGCAAGACATTGGGCGTAGTGGGACTCGGGGCAATCGGAACGCTTGTCGCGAACGCGGCGTCGGCTCTGGGCATGAACGTAATAGGTGCGGATCCGTACCTGTCGCCGATGTCGGCATTGAAAATAACGCCTAAACTGCGGTATGTCAACAGCGTTGACGAGCTGTACAAGGAATGTGACTATGTATCGTTCC
>JAISVP010000046.1 GCA_031271475.1 Oscillospiraceae bacterium
AGGATAAACTTTCTTTTTCTATGGCGGTTAATACGTCTTTTTCTGTATAGCGGTAAAAATCAATATTGTTAAGTTCTGCCAGCAATTCATTCATAATAAGACCTTTCAAGCCGTTATAAAACGGCAGGACGTTCATCATTTGCAGTGCCTAAAAATCCTGTCAGGGGACTTGACGCTTCCGCTCCCAGTTCAAGTACGCGTCCGAGTCCGGCAAGATATGCCAGTCTGCCCGATTCAACGGCAAGTTTAAATGACCGTGCCATCTGTGATATGTTGCCCGCCGTAGCAATGGCTGTATTTGCCATAACCGCTGCTGCTCCCATTTCCATTGCCTCACAGGCTTCGGAGGGTTTTCCTATACCGGCATCCACTATAACAGGTAACTGTGTTTCTCTGATAATAATTTTTATAAATTCCTTTGTGGCTAAGCCTTTATTGCTTCCAATTGGTGAGCCTAAAGGCATTATCGCTGATGCTCCCGCATTTTGCAAATGTCTTGCCGCAATTAAATCCGGGTACATATACGGCATAACCGTAAATCCTTCCGCAGCGAGTATTTCCGTTGCTTTTACAGTTTCAGCATTATCCGGGAGCAGATATTTTGTGTCATTAATAACTTCGAGTTTAATGAAGTTTCCGCATCCGAGTTCCCGTGAAAGTCTTGCAATCCGCACTGCCTCATGGGCATTTCTTGCACCCGAAGTGTTCGGCAGAAGTGTAATACCTCTTGGAACATAATTCAAAATATTTTCTTTTTCGGTATTGGCACGCCGCAACGCAAGCGTTACCATCTCTACACCTGCACTCTCAATTACCGATTCAATGAATTTGTGAGAAAACTTTCCGGAACCTAATATAAAACGTGAATTGAATTCGTAAGTACCTATTTTTAATTTATCCATATTTTCACTTTCTTTTAGAAATCTCTGATAAACTCCCGTGCATTTAATTTATAGCCGTTTCTAACGGCTACGGTCTCGGCAAAGCCGAGACTCGCACGCAAATGCGTGCATCGATGAGAACTTCGCTTAGCCCGTTCTCAATCGAAATTACTATAGCCGTTTCTAACGGCTACGGGTCTCGGCAAAGCCGAGACCCGCACGCAAGTGCGTGCGTCGATGAGGACTTCGCTTAGTCCGTTCTCGATCGAAATTACTATAGCCGTTTCTAACGGCTATGGTCTCGGCAAAGCCGAGACCCGCACGCAAATGCGTGCGTCGATGAGGACTTAGCTTAGCCCGTTCTCGATCGAAATTACCATAGCCGTTTCTAACGGCTACGGTCTCGGCAAAGCCGAGACCCGCACGCAAATGCGTGCGTCGATGAGGACTTCGCTTAGCCCGTTCTCGATCGAAATTACTATAGTGCGAAAGTTTGTCAGAGACTTCTTTGTTGCATTAATATGCCAAAGTTTGCAGAGCATCACCGTGATATAAAATAATAAATCAATCCGTAAAGAACAGATGCTGCAACTCCGTAAAGAATTACAGGACCGGCAATAGTGAAAATCTTCGCGCCTACGCCAAGAACAAACCCTTCAGTTTTTGATTCTATTGCCGGGGAAACTACAGCGTTTGCAAAACCCGTTATAGGTACAAGCGTTCCTGCCCCCGCATGTTTGGCTATACGCTGATACACTCCTAAACCTGTCAATAACGCACTTAAAATTATCAGCGATACTGTAGTCCATGCACTGCTTTGAAGTTTTGTAAACCCATAGTATTCGAATATTTTCGTAATGCCTTGTCCAAGTGCACAAATGCTCCCTCCGGCAATAAATGCCAAGGGAAGCGTTTTATAATATTTTGTATTCGGTGATGCTTTCTTCACCATTTCGCTATACTGTTTTTGTGTAATTTTCAATTTAAACACCTCCTTTACGTTATCATAACACGGGATGTGTTTTTTATACAGCGAACCTGCTGAAAAAACGAAATTACTGTAACAGAAAATCTGCCGTCTAAAACAATAAAATTAATTTTTGCAAGAGGTACAGTGTTTACTGCAACTTTTCTACTTTAGCAAACTTAGCCATGATTTTTTTTATGCCCGCTTTGGGCGCATCGAATTTTATCTCTATAAGTGAATCGTTCCCTATGGGAGTCACGGTGAGTACCTGACCTTCACCAAATATACTGTGTCGAATGCGGTCACCGTCTGTAAAACTCACATCAGCCGTATTCTGACTAACGCCTTTACTTTTCGCCGCCGGCAAAGGAGGTGTCCTGTTTACCGTTACTGTCACATTTGTTTTTGGGGTATTACGCCGATGAAGTTTTAACAGCTGCGGATCAATCTCCTCAACAAACCGTGATGCCTGATTATATCTGGTAGAACCAAACAGCATTCGCTGATGTGCGTTTACTAAAAACAGCCGTTTTTTAGCACGTGTAAAAGATACATAGGCAAGCCGGCGTTCTTCCTCGATTTCTCCGTCAAATGCCGCACGGCTGCTCGGAAAGATTTCTTCCTCCAGCCCTACAACGAATACATTCGGGAATTCCAAGCCCTTAGAAGAATGAATTGTCATCATCATTACACTGTCTGCAGTTTCGTCAAGGGTATCAAGATCCGTAAACAGTGATATTTCATCAAGATAACCGCTAAGTGACGGGTCTTCGGAATTTTCTTCATAAAGTGCCATAGATGTTTTTAACTCATTTATATTTTCCAACCGCACAGTTCCTTCATCACCGAGATTTTGATAATACATTCCATATCCCGACATTTGCATTACATTATCAAGCAATTCTCCAAGAGACATATTTTGTGACAGCTCTTCAAGCTTTATGAACATCTCTCCTAACTGCTTTAGCAAGGAGGATTTTTTTGACAGTGCTGCGTACTCACCGGCATTTACCATTACTTCAACCGGTGACAAATTCGTATCCGAACAGATTCCTTCAATTGCGTTAACAGTGACTTCACCGATCTTACGTGAAGGTACGTTGATAATTCTTTTCATTCTGAGCATATCCATATTGTTGTTAATTATACTTAGATATGCCAGAACATCTTTAATCTCTTTCCTGTCAAAGAATTTCAGTCCCCCGAATACCCGGTACGGTATGCCGTGTCTGATAAACGCCTGCTCAATCATTGCGGACTGTGCATTCATTCTGTAAAGCACTGCACAGTCGCCGTACTGTCCGCCGTTTTCTATACTGTCCGCAATCTTTTTCGCAACAAATTCCGCCTCATCTGTTTCATTGCGTGCGGTGTAGTATGTAACCTTTTCCCCCTCACCTAAATCAGTCCATAAAACTTTAGATTTCCTGCCTGTGTTATTTTTAATTACAGAATTGGCGGCATTTAAAATCATCCCTGTAGAGCGGTAATTCTGTTCTAAACGAACCGTTTTCGCATTTGGGAAATGCTTTTCAAAATTGAGGATGTTTTCAATTGTAGCTCCGCGGAATTTATAAATACTCTGGTCATCGTCCCCGACTACGCAAATATTGTTATATCCGCCTGCCAAAAGACTGACAAGTTTAAACTGTGCTCCGTTCGTGTCCTGATACTCGTCTACCATAACATAACGGAATTTACGCTGATACTTTTGCAAAATATCCGGATTGTCATCTAAAACTTTTACGGTAAGCATAATAATATCGTCAAAGTCAAGTGCATTTGCGGATTTAAGCTGTCTCTGATAAAGTGCGTAAACTTTCGCAGCTATTCCTAATTTATAATCATCTCCGGCTTCTGTCAGAAACTTTTCTGGGGATATAAGTCTGTTTTTTGCACTGCTTATTGTATTCTGCACTGATTTCGGGGTGAATTTCGAGTCAGATATGTTAAGCTGAGTCATACAGGTTTTAATAAGCCGCTGGCTGTCATCCGAATCATAGATTGTGAAATTGCCTGCATACCCTAAATGCTCTATTTCTCTATAAAGTATTCTTAGGCAGGCTCCGTGAAATGTTGCGGCAAGCACGTCTCTTGCTACATCACTTCCAAGCATCCTGTCAAGCCGGCTTTTCAGTTCCCCCG
>JAISVP010000139.1 GCA_031271475.1 Oscillospiraceae bacterium
TCCCCACGAAATTGTCGGTATATTCGGAGCCGGAAGGGTGCTTATGAAACCCGCTGCACCCGGTACGGGAGTTATTGCGGGCGGAACTGCACGTGCTGTTATTGAAGTAGCAGGCATAAAAGATATCAGAGCGAAGTCGCTGAGGTCTAACAACCCTTGCAATGTCGTACGCGCGACCGTAAACGGACTGTTGGCCTGTACGTCTGCAAAGGAAGTCGCCGCACGCAGAGGCAAGAGTATAAAACAGATTTTAGGATAGGGAGTGAGTTACTGTGTCAAAGAAAATAACCTTGGTAAAAAGCTTAATCGGGTGTAAGGACGACCAGATTGCGACTGCTCATTCCTTAGGCTTAAGGAAAATCGGAGCTGTCACGGTTCAGCCGGATAATGCTGCAACTGCGGGGAAGATTTATAAGATTATCCATCTCATAAAAGTCAATGAAGTTAAGTAGACATTGATTTCGTTAATTGTCAAAAGGAGGTGTGTGAATGAAATTGCACGAATTATCGCCTGTGCCCGGATCGGTAAGGGATGTTAAACGCGTAGGCAGAGGACACGGTTCCGGTAACGGAAAAACTGCCGGCAAAGGTCATAAAGGACAGAAAGCCCGTTCCGGGGGCGGAGTAAGAATCGGTTTTGAAGGCGGTCAAATGCCGCTTATGAGAAGAATTCCTAAAAGAGGTTTTACGAATTATCCGTTTAAAACGGAATATGCGGTTGTTAATGTTTGTGATTTGCAGCAGTTCAAAGACGGAACGGTTGTTGATGCCCAGCTGCTTAAAGCTGCCGGCGTTATAAACAAGCTGTATGACGGCGTCAAGGTTTTAGGCAACGGTGAACTGACAGTGAAACTTACCGTAAAAGCCGATAAATTCACAAAGTCGGCCGCTGAAAAGATAATAAATGCGGGAGGAAGTACTCAAACCGTACAAGACCAAAGAAAGGCCGAGGTGATATAGTTGTTCCGGACCGTAAAAAATGCATGGCGGGTAGCCGATATAAGAAAAAAAATGCTCTACACGCTTTTTATAATTATTGTGTTTAGAATCGGAAGTGCGATAACTGTACCGTTTCTTGACATTGGAGTTATCGGAAGTTGGATGCAGGACACTGCGGGGAGTACGGGAATTCTTGAATACCTTAATCTTCTTAGCGGCGGCGCACTCTCGAAAGCGACTATATTCTCACTTTCGGTGCAGCCTTTTATCAATGCATCAATTATTATCCAATTGCTTACTTTTGCGTTGCCCCCTCTTGAACGGCTTTCAAATGAGGGTGAGGAAGGCAGGAAAACTCTTAACAAAATTACGGCGGTGCTGTCAGTTGCACTCGGAATTCTTATGTCGGTAGGCTATTACTTTATGCTTAGGAATACCGTTCACGCGGTGAAGTATACATCTGGCTGGCAGGGATGGTTTGCCGCTGTGGTTATCGTGGTGTGTTTTGTTGCGGGTTCATCTTTGATTATCTGGCTTGGTAACAGAATTAACGAAAAAGGTGTGGGCAATGGAGTATCCATGATACTTCTTGCCGGTATTATTTCACGCGGACCTGAAACCATTGGAATTTTATGGACCAATTTGTGGAATGAGCCTGCTAAGTATTTCTATATCGTAATCGGTGTGGCTGTACTGTTTGTAGCGATGATAGCGTTTATCGTGCTGATGAACGAAGCGGAGCGCAGGATTCCGATACAGTATGCCGCACGTGTAGTTGGCAGAAAACAGTATGGGGGACAGTCAACGCATATTCCGATTAAAATTGCAATGAGCGGTGTTATGCCGATCATATTTGCTATGTCGTTTATGCAGTTGCCCGCAACATTGGAACTGTTTGTACAGCCAAAGCTTAATGCCGAAGGCTTGCCGGCTTCGGGGTGGGATTCTTTCTATGCGGGATTTCTTAGAGTTTTCAGTCCGCAGCACTGGGTTTATGTAGTGCTGTATATGATACTCATAGTTGCATTTAACTTTTTCTATGTGTCAATGCAGTATAATCCTGTTGAGATTGCCAACAATCTGCGCCAGAATAACGGCGGAATACCCGGAATTCGACCCGGAAAGCCGACCTCGGATTTCATTCAGAGGGTTATCTCGAAAATTACTCTTGTCGGAGCGGTTTTCCTTGGAATTATTGCGGTATTGCCAATTGTGTTCTCGATAGTTTTCCCGGAGTTGGGCAGTATATCTATGGGCGGCACGTCTATTTTAATCGTCGTGTCTGTTGTTCTTGAAACAATCCGCACCCTTAACTCACAGTTGATGATGCGTCACCATAAGGGCTTTTTGGGATAATTCTTCAGTGCTTTTCGGCAGCAGGCAGACCGGACAGTTTATGAAATCCGTCTGCTTTTGCCGACCGGGTGATAAGTTCTCGTGTAATGTTTTCAATTTTCCATAGAAACACTGTGCGGCGCAGTGTCTTGACTTCGCCGTTGGCGGCAAAAAGGAGCAGCGTTATGAATATTATATTACTTGGTGCACCCGGAGCGGGTAAAGGCACACAGGCCGAAGTTATATCGGAAGCGGCAGGTATTCCTCAAATTTCAACAGGTAACATTTTGCGTGAAGCCGTAAAAAACGGTACGGAATACGGTCTTAAGGCAAAAGATGCGATGGATAGCGGAGCGCTTGTGTCAGATGATATAGTAATCGGTATATTAAAGGATAGAATTGCCAAAGATGACTGTAAAGGCGGTTTTATTCTGGACGGATTCCCCAGAACGGATGTTCAGGCACAGGCTTTGGATGATATGGGGGTACGGATCGATAAGGTAGTGGAGATTGCAGTTGAGGATTCCGCTATTCAAAAACGTATGTCAGGCAGGCGTGTCTGTGAGAATTGCGGAGCGTCATATCATATTGATTACAAACCTACAGAAATTGACGGTAAATGTGACAAATGCGACGGAAAGACAGTTCAGCGTAAAGACGACCGTCCTGATACGGTACTGGAAAGGCTGTCGGTTTATCATAAACAGACCGCACCGCTTAAAGACTATTACGGGAAACAGGGTAAGCTTGTAAGTGTTGCAGGCCGTGAGGAAATATCCGAAACATCCGCGGCAGTCCTCGAGGCATTGGGGATATGATAACAGTAAAATCCAAATTGGACTTGGAAAAAATGTATGCGGCCGGTCAGGTTGCCGCAGGTGCACTTGAAGT
>JAISVP010000203.1 GCA_031271475.1 Oscillospiraceae bacterium
TGTTGAGGAACCGCCGGAATATGCTTACTTTATTTTCACCGCTAAACATAAGGATGTCTTTTTGCCCACAATTCTTTCACGTGTGACCGGAATTCCTGTTTTGCCGTGTGAAAAACATCATACGGAACAGGCTTTGCGCGAATTGAAAATTCCTGATGAGGGTATTGCGTTCTTTCCGGGAAATATAGGGAAATGCATACAGTTTGTAAAAGATAAAAAGTTTAGGGAATCGGTTATGCTTGCCTGTGAGATTACAGACGCATTGCGGCATAATGATGAGTATACGGTGCTTAAATGTTTTAATAAAGTCACTGGGGACAGGTTTGCTTTTAAGTTTGTATTGGGTCTGCTGCGTGACATTTTAAGGGATGCGGCTGTAGGATGTGCTTCTAACTGTATCAGCTGCTGTCCTGAAGGGGCGCTTGCGCTCGGAAAACATATCCCGCCGGCAGTATGTGCGGACATCTATACGAAAATAGAAAAGAACCTGAAATATATTGATGCAAATGTGAATATGAAACTGCTGTGCAGCGGTCTGGGCTTTGCCCAGACCCGCACGTAAATGCGTGCTCCGATGAGGACTTCGCTTAGCCCGTTCCCGATCGAAATTACTATAAGAGGTAAATATGGAAATTATAGGTGTGAAATTCCGGCACGGTTCAAGGCTTTATTACTTTAAACCTTTGAATAATAAATTTAAAAAAGGCGATATGGCGGTTGTTCAGACTACAAAAGGAACAGACTGCGGCATAGTGGTGTTCGGGAATACCGATGTAAGGGATGAGCTTATTACCGTGCCTGTTAAAGCAGTGCTCCGGCGCGCTACGGATGACGACATTAAAACTGTCGAACACAATCAGATACGGGAAAAAGAGGCTTTGAAAATATGTGCGGAAAAAATTGAGCAGCACGGTCTGAAAATGTCTTTGGTCGATGCTGAATATACATTTGAAAGCGATAAGATCCTGTTTTATTTTACGGCTGATTTAAGAGTCGATTTCCGCGAATTGGTTAAGGATCTTGCCGGAATATTCCGGACAAGAATTGAACTGCGTCAGATAGGGGTTCGTGATAAAGCCGAAATGCTCGGCGGTATCGGTATTTGCGGACGTGAACTGTGCTGCCGTTCATATTTGGGCGACTTCGAGGGCGTTACCATAAAAATGGCAAAGGAACAGGGCATATCTATCAATTCCTCGAAGATGACAGGCGCTTGCGGACGGCTTATGTGCTGTCTTAAAAATGAACAGTACCATTATGAGGAACTCGCTAAAACTACTCCAAAACCCGGTACACGCGTCAAATTCAGTGAGGGTATCGGCACTGTCTGCGAGGCAAATCTGCTTACCGGAAAACTTAAAGTTAAAGTCAGTGAAACCGGACAGACTGCTCCGACGGAAACCGTACATACCGTTGACAAAAACGATGTGCGGATTTTATGAGGTGTGAAAAATCTTTAAACAAAGCTCTTGCGGAATGCTTTTTTAAGCAGTTCCCAAAATAAATGACCGCGGGCAATACTGTCTGCGGTCATTTATTTTTATACTCAACCGTCGGTTAAGTTTTTTTAGATTTTTGTTTTCCTGTGGGCATTTTCCGGTCTGTCAAATGACGGATTGAATGCGTAGAAATTCCCGGAATCCAAATGTTCCTGTGCTTTTCTTAAAGATTCCCCGAAACGCTGGTAATGCACGATTTCACGTTCGCGTAAAAATTTAATCGGATCGCGTACTTCCGGGTCGTCAATAAGACGTAAAATATTGTCATAGGTAGTGCGGGCTTTCTGTTCCGCCGCTAAATCCTCATGTAAATCTGTAATTATGTCGCCTTTGCTCTGTATATATTCCGCACGCCACGGGGTTCCCGATGCTGATACCGGGTAAATGCCTGCGGTGTGATCTACAAAGTACGTATCAAATCCGGATTTCTTTATTTCGTCTATTGTTAAATTCTTGGTTAACTGATATACTATTGCGGCAATCATTTCCATGTGTGCCAGTTCTTCTGTGCCTATATCTGTAAGCACGCCTTTTATGTCGTCATACGGTGTGTTGTAGCGCTGGTTTAAATACCTCATAGACGCTCCAAGCTCGCCGTCCGGTCCTCATAACTTTTTTATGATGATTTTTGCGCTTGCAGGATTCGTTCTTGCGATTTTTACGGGGTACTGTAATTTCTTCTCATAATTCCACATAATGTCACATTCCTTCCCAAGGCCACGGGCCTTCAATCCATTGCCATTTCATTGAGTCCGGTTTGTCGATATTAATATCGCGATGCGCTAACGGACCGTATTTACGTGTAAATTCACTTCTTGCTTCGTCGTAAATTGCTTTGTATTTTTTGTAATATTCAAGTGCTTTGGCATTATCCGGGTGTGTGTCAAGGAACAGCGCCGTGTCATGCAGCATGAATTCATACATTTGCAATGTCTTTAAATCGGCGTTTCTGGAACTCATAAAAACGCCTCCTCTCCTAAAAAGGGCATATCCAATTCACCGAAAACAGTTCCGCGTTTAAACGCTACATCCCCGTCATATATCTTTTGCCATTTTTGCATGGGGACATAAGCCATTCCTATCGGAAGCATATCAAGCGCCGTTTCGGATTCTTCTGTATTCTTCACCATATCTATACTCCTATTCTGCTGTAGTAATTTCGATTGAAAACAGCCCTAAGCGAAGTTTTCATCGGCGCGCGCATTTGCGTGCGGGGGACCGCAGCCGTTAGAGCCTGTTCAATATCTTTTTGTGATTGTGCTTTTTGGTGGATTTTTGGCTTTTCTATGCAAAATTCCGCAGTAATGCTTGCGCCTTACAAGAGATTTTAACGCTGAAAAACGGAAATTTTGCTGAAAATGACACTTGCCAAAAGATATTGAACAGGCTCTTAAAAACGGCTGTATATTATTAAACCGCAAACGAAGTCTTACGTCTAATATTCGCCGTCTGTTTCGGTTGCCAGCCGTATGCTGACGGGAAACAGGGCATTCCGGGCAAATAAACTCACGGATGTTAAGCGGGGGAGTTTATTTGCAGATTAATACATAAAACACTCACAGAAGTTTTGCCGCGGTTTAATGCTGCCGCACTTAGGTTTTTCCGGTTGATGCGAACCGGAAAAACACAAAATGCATTATGCTCCACACTTCGGGAGCATAATGCATTTTATGCCCTTTATAAACAAAAAGTGCAGGCGGCGTCCGATTTTAGCCAATTAATATTAAAATTATTAAAATTATTAAAAAACGCTTGACAAATATCTTCAAATGATGTAGAATAGAACAATAGTAAATACATTGTTGAAAGGATTGAACAGTAATGGGTTTAACAGTTGCGGAAAAAATTCTTAACCCGCATATTGTCGAGGGAGAGCCTATAAGAGGGAAAGAAGTCGGATTGAAGATCGATCAGACTCTTACACAGGATGCTACCGGGACAATGGCATATCTTGAATTCGAGGCAATGGGAGTGCCAAGGGTGAAGACCGAACTGTCTGTGGCTTATGTCGATCACAATACTTTGCAAAACGGATTTGAAAATGCCGACGACCACAGATTTATAGGTTCTGTCGCAAAAAAACACGGCATATACTTTTCACGTCCGGGTAACGGAATCTGCCATCAGGTGCATCTTGAACGCTTTGCCGTGCCGGGCAAAACTTTAATAGGTTCGGACAGTCATACGCCTACCTGCGGCGGTATCGGTATGATTGCTATCGGTGCGGGAGGAATGGATGTTGCTGCCGCTATGGGCGGCAGACCCTACTATATCACTTATCCCAAGATTGTAAATGTGAAGCTTAACGGCTCTCTGAGACGCTGGGTGAGCGCGAAGGACATTATTCTGGAAGTCTTAAGGATTAAAACGGTTAAAGGCGGCGCGGACAGGATTTTTGAGTATTCCGGTGAGGGAATCAATTGCCTTTCGGTTACCGACAGGGCTACTATTACCAATATGGGGGCGGAGCTCGGTGCGACTTCCTCGGTTTTCCCGTCGGACGAGATAACCAGACAGTTTCTTCAGGCTCAGAAACGCGAGGAGTCTTATGTTCCGATAACCGCTGATCCGGACGCCGTTTATGATGAGGTTATAGAGATTGACTTAAACAAGCTTAAACCGATGGTTGCGTGTCCCCATTCACCGGATAATGTTAAGGATATCTCTGAAATAGGAAGTCTTAAAGTAGATCAGGTCTGTATCGGTTCGTGCACAAATTCATCCTTTACCGACCTTATGAAAGCCGCGTATATATTAAAAGGCAGAACGGTTCA
>JAISVP010000030.1 GCA_031271475.1 Oscillospiraceae bacterium
GGTAATTAAATCGCCGTACACTTTATACTGCTCACGGTTTTTACACTCAAGCAAATCCGCCTGCTGTTTTTCGATGCGTTTTGAAATTCTGTCCAATAACCGCAGCAGTGTTTTAAACAGGTCTTCGGCACGCTGTTTAAGCCGCAATTTCCGGCTTACGTCCATGTAAAACCTGTCAAGAGTCTCCGATGCCCCCCCGCACTCACAGGTCTGCATCAGCCGCCCGTACTGGTATACCTTTATAAAGGTAAAATCTTTAGGCAGCCCGTTTTTGTCCTTTATAATAGTATACTCGCCGCCGCCCAATAAGCGTTCCTTTGCCTGAGATATTGCAAAAAGCAGTCTGTCAGTTTCCTTTGCGGTATAATCCTCTATGTTTTTATCGGCGGATGCCGCAAAATACGCCCATTCACGCGTCAATACAGGAGAAACGCCCTCAAAAACACCAAGCAATGCCTTGCTTGCCGGGCCTGCGGAATTCCTTAAAGCAGTAAGCATTTCCTCACGGGTTGCCTGTGTAAACAGCAGTCTTTTGGTACGCGGCGGCATTTCATACATCATGCCCGGAAGGATTACCCGATATCTTGACATTAAATCCGTCACCCGTTTCAGGCTGTCAATAATCTTTCCGTCAGAATCCAAAAGCATGAAATTTGAATATTTTCCCATTATCTCAATAACAGCGGTAAACTTTTTTTTATCCCCTATATCGCTCGTACAGTCAAAATCAAAAAACAGCACCCGTTCAAGCCCGTCCTGCCGCACCGCCGCCAGCCTGCCGCCAAGCAAATGCTTCCGCAAAAGCATACAAAACATCGGCGGGGAATTGGGATTGTCCGATTCCGACTCCGTTATATGCACGCGGCTTGCACTCGCATTCACACAAAACAGCACCTTAACACTTTGCCCGTGCTGTCTTACGGAAATGATAACCTCATCTTTTGACGGCTGATGAATCCTGTCCACCCGCCCTCCTGTCAGACAGTCGAGTTCTTTCCTCACCGACTGCAAAAATGCCCCGTCCAATGCCATATGCCCCTCCTTTCTTTTTTGAAAAAAAGAAACAAAAAACTTTTATTTCGCCATTTTTCTTTACCGTTACTCGGTTATGAGTTCCGGCGTTTTTTAAGAAACAAAAAAAACTTTTATGCCGCACTTTCTCTTTACCTCTCCGGTGTTTTCTTCCCGGCGACCGGGAGCCCCGGCGGGCAAACGCGGCATATGCCCCTGTACACTTTCTTAACTGACGCGTTAACAATGTGAAACCACTTGCGGCGATTCAGAAATACACAGGTACAGAAACCGCAATATGCTCCCCGGCTACCCGGACGCGGTTACGCACTTAATCAGATCCCTTACCGCAAAAATATCCGCAATATCCGCAACCCCCAGCGCGGAATGTATATAACGGCACGGAACTGATACGGACAGCGTCCTTATTCCGTTACCGCTTAAATGAACCGCACCGGCATCATTCGCCCCGGCTATAACGCTTTTGGTTTGGCAGGGGATATTGTTTTCTTTTGCCAAAGCGAAAGCCATATCAAATAAAGCCCTGTCATAGACAGTACCCTTGTCCATAAACGGCACTACCGCACCTTTCCCCAATTCGCACACACGTTTATCTTCTTTAACTCCATGAATATCAGCGGCGGTGGTGGCTTCGGCAACAACGGCAAAATCCGCATCGGAATTCAACACTTTCGCACCGCGCAGTCCAAGTTCCTCCTGCACCGTAAACGAAAACAGAACATCCCGCTTAAATTCGGCATTAAGAAGCAAATCCAGCAATACCGCGCAACCCGCCCGGTCGTCAATCGCTTTCCCCATGATTTTATTTTCGCCGAATGTCTTAAACACGGGAGGAAAATAAAAATACTCGCCGGGAGAAACATACTGTTTATCTTCGGAACCGACATCAATATAAAGATCATCAAGCTCCGCTGGCTTTTCTTTTTCATCAGCTTTTAAGTTGTGCACGGCTTTTGCGCCGATTATTCCGGTAATTCCCGACTCCGACACAACCTGTCTGCCGATAAGCACTTCCGGACTTATCGCACCCACCGTTCCGAACGCAAGCGTCCCGTCATTCTTAACAGCCGTGCAGATCAGCGCAACCTCATCCATATGCGCACACAGCATGACTTTGCCGTTATCAGGTGAAGTGCCTTTTTTTACCACAGTCAGGTTGCCGAGAACATCAACAGATGTTTCAAACCGTCCGCCGACAGCCGACAGGATATATTCCCGCACAGCGTTCTCCCTGCCGCTGCCGGAATTAAGTTTACACAAATTTTCCAAATGATTCATCATATCTGTTTCTGCCCCTCATTGCTAAAATGCTTTATCATATTTCTATCAGACGCCTTATTCTGAAACCGCTTCCGCTAACAGCCGCCCGGTAAGTTCTATATCTTTGAGGTCAGCACATTCAACCGGGGTATGCATATATTTAAGAGGAACTGACACAGTTCCGGATTTTATACCGCTTCCGGAAACAGCAAACCTGTCCGCATTCGTAGAAGTAAGCCCCGGCATTACCTCTCTCTGATAAGGAATTCCTGCCTTTTCGGCAATGCTTATGAGCCTGTAAGAGAGTTCCCTGTCAAGTGACGGAGATATGCCGATCATAGGGCCTTTACCCATTTTTCCGCATTTATCCTCATCCTCGCCGTTTGTTAAAGCAAAACTTACATCCACAGCGACAGCCGCGGCAAATTTCATTCCGTATACGGAAGTCATCGCACCGCGTCCCCCGATTTCCTCGCCGAAGGAGAAAAGCACGGCAGTATTTTTAAGTTTTTTTTCGGGCATAAGACTGAGTGCATACAGAATAGCCGCAACCCCCGCAGCATCGTCAAGCGAAGGGCCGGTAACCCTGCCGCCGGCAAGTTCCCTGCAAGGCATATCGAAACTTACCGGATATCCGACCGCACCGTCAAGAGCCTGTTTGGGCAGTCCGGTATCAATCAGAATATCTTCTATTCCCGGAACTTTTTCAGATTTGGACGCCAAATGCGGGGGCACGGACGTAATCACCGCGTCAATAACCCCGCTTCGGGAATGTATTTTCACAGCCTGTCCGGCTAAAAGACGGCAGTCAAGACCCCCGGCATTGCCGACTTTAACAAAGCCGTCATCGGTAACATGGGTGCAGACCATACCTATCTGGTCAATATGCGCGTCAAGAAGAATTGCCGATTCGGGATTTTCCGGCATTGCGGCAACACCCCCCTGAATAATTTCAGTTCCCGGAAAATACCGTCTTAAATACCCCGCACAGATTTCCGCAAGCTCCCCCTCGAATCCTGCAACGGACGGCGTGCCTGCTATTTCAAACAGTGTTTCTTTTATATCC
>JAISVP010000163.1 GCA_031271475.1 Oscillospiraceae bacterium
AAAATATAGACGGAAAAGAGTGTTTAAGAATTGATTTTGACGGAGCAACGGATAACTACGGAATCGGCAGAGCAAATATTTATAAAAACGGGGAACTGTATACCTACAGAATTTCCACAAGATTCAACACATGGAAAAGCGGAGAATATTTCGGAATAAACGAACCTAAAAGTTTTTTTGATAAGAATTTCAATTTACAAAATGATGAGGCGGTCTATGGAATCGAAGTCTTTGACTGTGCCGGAAATAAATCTGAAACAATGTTTAATTTTAAGGTCACCGCAAAGGATGGTCTTGTTAGCGTAATTTATAATTAAATATAGAAATAAATCCCAGTAGATAACTGTTCCAAAAACGGTGAAGTTTTCTGCTGGGATTTATGTAATTATTAACCAATAAACAGAGGGATGTTAAATAATTACGGCTGTAACGATTTTTATTCGGGCTAAAATTTTTTGAAAATATTTTAACCGGATCAGATAATTTTACGTCTTTATTATATGGGAGAATTGGGAGGTGAATTATGGACAGAATCAATCTCGCTGAAACTGTAGAATCAGCACAAAACGGCGATGAAACCGCCATTGAAATGCTGTATGTTAAATATGCGAAGCAGGTTTATTATCTTGCATTGAAAATAATGCGAAACAGCGAAGACGCAGAGGACATAACAAGTGAAGTCTTTATTACTGTTTGCGAGAAAATCGGGGAACTGAAAGAACCGAATACTTTTCCTCGTTGGCTTAACCGTATAACAGCAAACAAATGCACCGATTTTTTCAGAAAAAGGGGGAATGTGGTCAAGGAAGAATTTATGAATGAAGAGGAGTTTACAGAGGAACCTGATCCGCTTCTTGTTCCTGACAAAGCATTTGACAGTGTGGAAACGGCACAGATGATTGTTGATATAATCGACACTCTGCCTGATCCTCAAAGGATTTGCGTGTATTATTACTATTATGAACAACTGACAATTGCGCAAATTGCTGAAATTCTTGCAACAAATGAAAACGCTGTAAAAGGGCGTCTTCATCTTGCACGGGGAAAAATCCGCAAGGAGCTTGAACGCTTGAACCGTGAGGATGGGATAAAACTCTATTCCGCAGTGCCGTTAATGCTTACACCTGCACTGAAATTGGCATTGCAGAATTTTGAAATGCCGGCAGAACTGGTACATGGATTATGGAGAAAAATCGCGGCTGCCGTTGCCGGGAATGCTGTTGCCGGGAATGCATCGGCCGCAGGATGGGTTGCAACAGTTCTGAAGGCAAAAATCATTCCGGCAATCGGTGGTATCCTGCTTGCCGTAGGGACTGCGACAGGGGTTTTTATCGCGGCTAATTCCGATAATCATCACAGTGAGAGTGGCAGCGGCTATTCCGAAACGATTATATTTACAACCTCAGCAGTGCAGGCGGAAACAGAAATTTCTGAAATAGCGGCTTCAGATATGCAATCAGAAGCAGGGGATTCAAACGCACAGTCAGAGACAGTGACTTCAGATGCACAGTCAGAAACAGAGGTTTCAAACGCACAGTCAGAAACAGAGGTTTCAAATGCACAGTCAGAAACAGCAGATTCAAAAACACAACCGATAATGGCAACAACAGTTCGTAAAACTGCGGTAACGTCAAAATCAACAACCGTTTCGGTACAGAAAACCGCAGCGAATACAATGGCTTCTCAGATCGTAAACAACGGAATATCCGCCAAAAATATTGCAAACATATATGTTTGTCATATGGCTATGCAGCTCATTTATCTCGAATATCTGGTGGATTTGGAAAACGGAAGACACTGGAGGTTTTCTCCGAGCGACAGAACTCCGTACAATCCAGATGCTGTACGTGATAAAAATGCCGCGAATGGGGGATATGATTTAGTTTGTGATTTGACCGAAGATAAGATAGCTGCTTTTTGTGCGGAAGCGGACAGTTTCGGATTTACTTCATGGAATGCCAGCTATATTGACCCGTCAATAGCGGACGGACATAGCTGGGATGTTACTATAACATTCTTAGACGGCTCCGTAAAGAATATATCCGGAAGTAATAAGTATCCCGATACATGGGAAGATATGGGCGGTGCATTTTGGCGCTTAACTGGCGTAAACAAAGTTTTTTAACAGAAAGGAATTAAGATTATGAAGAAAATAATAGCAATGATTATCACTGTTGCTTTAATGACGGTTAATCCGTTTGGCATAACGGCGGCGGATAATGACGGAACTGTGCATAAATCGGGTGCATGGTGGTATTTAATTAAAGCGGACGGAACAGCGGAGATATTTAAATACGATTTTAGATATGACATGGAAAATGACGATTATCTGGAGCATGTGGTAATACCTTCAGAAGTTGACGGATATACAGTAACTTCTCTTGAATCGGGACCTTATATAGGAGAACTGTTTGTTTTTGGTTCTCCCGGAGTGTTTTATCTGAACAGTTTTTTGGAAACTGTAACTATTCCCGATACAGTTACAAATATAGGAAATAACACATTTCTTGACTGTACGGGTTTGACCGATATAACAATTCCGGATTCTGTAACTTCTATCGGTGACAATGCGTTTGCAACCTGTGCGAATCTGACGTCGGTGAGTATTCCGGATTCTGTAACTTATCTTGGGGAGGGCGTGTTCACGAACTGTATACGCCTGAATGATATAACGCTTCCGAATTCAATTACATCCATCCCGACTGCGGCTTTTTATAAGTGCGAAGTGCTGACCTCGGCTCCTATTCCGGATTCGGTAAAGATTATTGACATAGGGGCGTTTAATTCATGCCGGAGATTACCTGAGCTTGAAATTCCCGACAGTGTTGAGACGATAGGCGTGGGGGCGTTTGCCGGATGTAATCTGATAACCTCAGTGACAGTACCCGACTCCGTTACATTCATCGCTCCGCGCGCATTCGGATATACTTTTGACGAATATCAGGGAGAAGGCTATTACAGCAAGATTGAAAAATTCAAAATATACGGTTCCATGAATTCAGCGGCGGAAGCGTACGCTTCTGAAAATGAGTTCAGATTTGTATATTCAGACAGCGAAATAACAGCTATTAAGAATGAAATTCACGGCATAGAACAGTTATCCGTACGGCGTGCTGAGATTGTTGACCGTAACGGGGACGCAGTGATTAACGTGTTCGACCTTACTGTATCCAAACAACGCGTTGCCGGCAAAACATCCGCAAATAATATCGCGTCCGTTTATATCAGCAACAGCGGCGGACCAATTATGGAGAGTGAATTTAAAATTGATTTTGAGAACAAACAACTTTGGATATGGGGACCGTCACCGTCAGATACCCCGTGGGAACCTCAGCGACGCGACCCAACAGCTGAAAATGAAGGCTATACCTTCGGCGGGGATTTAAGCGATGAGAAAATTGCGGAATTCCGCAGATTGGCAAACAAATACGGATTCACTTCATGGAATGATGAATATGTCGATCCGCTGACGGCTGGCGGTCATATGTGGACTATGGAAATAACCTATATTGACGGTTCTGTGAAAGAAACTTACGGAATCAATGAATATCCGGATACCTGGGAGAATATGTTAGACGCATTTTTAGTCCTGACGGGTTATGATGTAGCGGGATGGCTTTCTATTCCGCCGGTAATTATGAGTAATTAACATTGCCGTTGGCCGTAAAAACAACAGTATGCCGGGTCTGTACCCACGGATGCTGTTGTTTGTGATTTTTATCTTAAAAGGAGAATTCTTATGAAACGGTTTCTATCAGTATTTCTGTCTTTTGTGTTAGCTTTTGTTTCTGTTCCATTTGTTAGCGCGGCAAATGCGGAGGACGGTGTATCCGGAGATTTTACTTATACTGCCGACGGCGGCAAGGTCACGATTACCGGGTATAACGGAAGCGTCGGCGAGGTCGTAATTCCCGCTGAGATTGAGGGTTTGCCTGTTACCGCGATCGGGGCGGCGGCGTTCAGTATGGAAAATATATTCAAAGTAACAATGCCTGACAGCATAACAAATATCGGAGACTCTGCATTTTCTTATGCAGGTCTGACTGAAATAATGCTTTCCGAAAATTTAATTACTATCGGAGAGTACGCTTTTTCAAGCTGCAATATTATAGAGGTTACAATACCGGATAAAGTAACGGATGTTGGATATGCTGCTTTCTATAACTGTAAAAATTTACGGAAAGTAATACTTGGAAGCAGTATGAAAAGCCTTAAGAGAGGATTATTTTCCTACTGCGTAAGTCTAACGGACATAACGCTTCCCATTGGCGTGACAAATATCGAAATTTTTGCGTTTGACCGGTGTACAAGTCTGACAGAAATAAATGTGGACACGGCGAATACAAAATATTCGAGCTCCGGCGGCGTTTTATTTGATAAAAACATGACAAAATTAATCCTGCATCCAACCGCCAACGCAAGGACAGCTTATGTAATTCCAGATAGCGTAACAGGTATTGAAAATGACGCATTTAACGGGTGTAAAAAACTGACGCAAATAACCGTTCCCGATACCGTCACAAGTATAGGAGCCAATGCTTTCACTTATTGTGAAAGTCTGACGGATATAACAATACCGTACAGAGTAACGAATATCGGAAATGAGGCATTTTTCGGATGCATGGCTTTGACCGGAATAAATGTTGATTCGGGCAATACTGCATATTCAAGTATCGACGGCGTTCTGTTTAATAAGAACATAACAAAATTAGTACGTTATCCTATCGGTAATGCAAGAACGGAATATATGATTCCCGAAAGTGTGACGGTTATCGGCTATGAAGCATTTTACGACTGCATAAATTTAACTGAAATAAAAATATCCGGCGGAGTAACTGTTCTGGAAAATTTCGCGTTTTCATATTGCGGAATAACTGAAATAAAGTTGCCGGACGGAGTGACAAGCATAGGAGATTCTACATTTTCGGGCTGTGAAGGTCTGTCGGAAGTATTAATTCCCAACAGCGTAAGAACTATAGGAAAACGCGCATTTATGGCATGCAGTCTGCAAGCGGTGACGATTCCTAAAAGCGTGACATCAATTGGACAGTTAGCATTTATGCTAAATGACAATCTTACAATTTACGGATATTCAGGTTCGGCAGCGGAAACCTATGCAGATGAAAACAACGTACCGTTCATATCATTAGATGGAAACGGCATCATAATTTCCGTGAAAGAATATCTTCTTGGAATAAAAACACTGACACAGGGGGAAACTGCTGTATTTGATATAAACGGCGATGAGAAAGTTGATTTCGCCGATCTGGCTCTGATGAAAAGGATGGTAGGAAACAATTTGTAATCACGGCGGGATTGCCGAGACCCGCACGCAGATGCGTACATCGATGAAGAAGTCCGTTCAGGATCGAAATTACTGTACAAGATACGGAAATGACTGTCAGTATTTTTACATGAAATTGTTTAAAAGCTCATCGGCAGCATTTGATATTTCCAGTCAAAAACCGATTGCCTCTTAGGTTAAAGTCCAATACAGTGCTTTCTTGACAGTCTGTTGTTGGAAACAACATCTTCCGCACTGTAAACCGATATTACAGGGGCAAATATGAACGCAGTATGTATCGCCGTGTCCAACCTCTGAAAAACTCTTGAAAAGGAAGCAAGAATATGTTATAATTAAGGAAGATAAAGAAAAAAGGTGAGTGAGAGGAAAAATGCAGGCAATATTTACGGATAGGCTGATTCATCTTTTGTGTTTTTCACAGGAAAGGAGCGGCTGCGATTTTGAACAAACTGAAAACCGTTGAAAAATTCATATCAGTATTGGAAAACAGATATCCGCATACTATGTGTATGTTGGAGTATACACACCCTTATGAACTGTTAATAGCCGCAAGGCTCTCCGCACAGTGTACGGACAAACGTGTTAATGAAACGACAAATATCCTATTTAAAAAATATCCGACAATAGATGCATTCGCCAATGCGGATTTAATACAGTTAGAACAGGATATAAAATCATGCGGCTTTTATCATGAGAAAGCCAAGAGCCTGATTGCGATCTGCAGCAGACTTATTAATGTGTATAACAGGGAAATACCGGATAATATCGAAGACCTAATGACTTTACACGGAATTGGTTCAAAGACTGCCAATCTTATTATAGGTGACATTTTCGGTAAACCTGCAATTGTTACCGATACACATTTTATACGCATAACAAACCGTTTAGGTTTAACTCAGGCAACTAATCCAAGAAAAGTTGAACAGGACTTAAGAGCCTTAATTCCGCCTGAAATATCGTCTGATTTTTGTCACAGAACTGTTCAGTTCGGACGTGATGTCTGTAAGGCAAGAAAACCTCTGTGTGAGGAATGTGAAATGCATAAAGATTGTTGCTATATTAATTTCAACCCCGAACGGGCGAAGCCCACCCTCATCGATGCACGCAAATGCGTGCGGGTCTCGGATTTGCCCAGACCGTAGCCGTTAGAAACGACTATATTAAATGATTTTTTGCTATGGAATATTGCATTACCATATATAAAGGACGGTTAATAAAAAGCGTCTGCCTGCTTTTTGTAACACTTTTTTATGAAAGGCATACTATGTAATATGGAACGGAGCGAACCTAAGCACACGTTACGTTTCTGTACATTATATATATTTTTTATAAAAGGAGTTGTTTCATAATGTTAGGTTGCGGAAATAATAATTGTTGTTTGATTATCCTCTTGTTACTGTGCTGCTGCGGAGGCCTCGGTAACGGTTGCGGCAATAGTTGCGGTTGCGGCAGTTGCGGCGGTTGCGGTAATGGCTGCGGATGTGATAACGGCTGCGGATGCTAATTACAAATTAACACTATAAAAACAGCGGGTATATACCCGCTGTTTTTATATTTTTTATATTGGCACCTTAATTCTACAAAAATCGCACACAAGGAGTGTTAGAATATGTTATGGGACAATTGATGAACATTATTTAACGGATCTGTCTAAAATGTTTTATCGGCGTGTTTTTGTGATGACTTTTCTTAACAAGATAAAATTCCGCAGTAAGGAACTGCCGATAAATGAGTTAACTGTATTTGCCGCATAATTTTTGCCGTTATGTTATAGTCGTTTCTAACGGCTACGGTCTGGGCAAAGCCCAGACATCGCACGCAAATGCGTGCGTTGATGAGAACAGGCTAAGCCTGTTCTCGATCGAAATTGCAAAGCTTATGGTTTTACTGATGTAAGGTGAAGTTTTTGACGATACACAACGGCAAAACGGCAAGACCGACAGTCAAGTTGTTTTTGAAAATTCTTTAGGCATTCTGCCGTTTTCTATAGCGGTTTGACACGGTAGTCTTTTATATAACTTCCCGTGCATTATTAAACCGCAAATGAAGTCTGGCGTTTAATATTCGCCGTCTGTTTCGGTTGTCAGCCGCATGCCTGACGGGAAACAGGGTAATTCTGGCAAATAAACTCACGGGCGGCTTTGCTGCGAAGTGCAAAAGTTTATTTGCGGATTAATAATATAACAATTACAGATTTAAAACGAGGAGGAAAGTATGATACTTAAACAGCATGAAAGAGGACTGACAGTGCTTTTGGATGGTGAAATTGATCATCATGCCTCAAAAACAATACGTGAGGAAATTGATACGGCAATCTACGAAACCGTTCCGGACGAACTTGTGCTTGATTTTTCAATTGTGTCATTTATGGACAGTTCGGGCATTGGACTTGTTTTGGGGAGGTATAAGGTTATGCATGAAAACGGAGGCAGCATAGTAATTGAAGGCGCTACGCAGCCTATAGTAAAGGTTATGAAACTTTCGGGCGTGGACAAACTGGCGAGGATAAGGTGATGAGGTGGGTAAAAATGAAAGTAATGAATGAATTTGAATTGAAATTCAGAGCAAAATCCGAGAATGAGAGTTTTGCAAGAACAACAGTATGTGCATTCGCCGCACAGCTTGACCCGAATATCAGCGAAATATCAGATATAAGAACAGCCGTATCGGAAGCAGTAACTAACTGCATAGTTCACGCATATAAGAACGGTGAAGGTACTGTTGTAATTAACGTAAAACTCCTTGACGGCAATATGTTATACATAAAGGTAAGGGATAAAGGATGCGGCATAGCCGATGTTCAGAAAGCAATGGAACCTATGTATACCACTGCGGAAAGCGATGAAAGAGCAGGGTTGGGTTTTGCCGTAATGGAGAATTTCATGGATAAACTTGCAGTTACAAGCAAACCTGGCAAGGGTACAACCGTAACTATGCGGAAGAGAATTGGCAATGGAAAATAAAACAGCAATAATAAATGCCGAAGAACATTTGGGCTTAGTACGTCTTTGTGCAAATCGGTTCAGAGGACGGGGAATAGAATACGACGACCTTTACTCATCCGGATGTATAGGTTTGCTTAAAGCGGTAAAAGCATTCGATACACAGCGCGGCGTAAAGTTTTCAACCTATGCCGTACCTGTTATTCTCGGGGAAATAAAACGTATGTTCCGTGACGGCGGAGCTATAAAGGTAAGTAGGCAATTAAAGGAACTGTCCTTGCGGATAACGAGGGTAAGAGATGAGTATACCAAGGAATACGGATATGACCCAAGTGTTTCCGAACTGTCAAAAAAGCTTGATGTTTCCGAAGATGAAATAGCGGCGGCAATAGCGGCGGCAATCCCTCCTATGTCTTTAACGGCATTAAGTGAAATGGATGAACATTCGGAGATAGATATACCCACGGAATCCCCGGATATAGAAATAAGTGACATAATAGCCTTGCGGCAGGTTATGGACAGGCTTGACAAGACAGACAGAACATTAATATACTTACGGTATTATAAATCCCAGACTCAGTCTCAAACAGCTGAAGTATTGGGGATGAGTCAAGTGCAGGTTTCCCGCCGTGAGAAAAAGATACTGGAATATATGAGAAGAGAAATGCTGTAATCTGCCTTTTTGTACAATATGTGCAAAATACATCTTGTAATTTGTGCAATATAACTAATCAAAACTTTTTTGGAAAAAGCCTTGACATTTGCCGGACTGTATACTGCATAATAGCCGTTTTTAACGGCTATTATTTCATGCTTTTTTACTCTCTTTTTCAGTTCTGAAAAGTCGAATATTGAGTTGAAACCGTTTTATCTCATACCGTATCATTTGTTCGTTTGCCGTGTACTGTGTTCAATCAACTGTTGACAAGCCGGTCAAAGTGTGATACAATAGAATAAAATGAATGAAACGGAGTGTTTATTATGCTTGTATGGTATAGTACTTTCAATTGGTTTTATTAACTTGGAAAATTTATATAATGAGCAGTGATTAATGATATGATTACACTTTTGTTTGTTTTGATAATTTCATTATTGCTAATCCATGAAATGGACGCAATAAGAACAAAAGAATGGAAAATGTTTATTATTTTAAAGGATTTACCTGACGAAACGGCATATAAAGCTTTCACAATAGCACACTTGCCGTTATATTTTTCGGCTATTTTAACATTAGTTCAGGTCAATTTGACGGCAATATATTATATAATTGATTTATTTCTAATTGCTCACACTGTAATACACTTTTGTTTTAGGAAAAAAAAGAGAATAATGGGTTTACTTCAATATTTTCAAATATAATAATCTATTCAATTCAATGGGTCAATGGGCATTTTAGCAATGGAGCATTTACTTTTAGTTATATTTTCTCAAGTATAAGCATTCAGCACATCTCAGAAAATCAGTAATCCTCTTTTTTCATAAACCGACTCCTCCGCCGTACCGTTCCCGCGCATGACCGCCCTGTCGGAAGCCATAATCAGCACCACGATACCGTCCACTTTTTCGGTTGATTTTTCCTTGCCGGCTTTGCTGTTATCGGCGGTATGACTGAAATCCACAATAATTCCGTGTAGGTGCTGCACGGTGATGCTCAATGTCTTGATTTGGAGCAATCCGATTATTTGATTAATTAATTGAAAATACGCACCGATATAAAAAAAGGAGATGTAAATAATGATAAAACCAACCTTGAAGGAAGCAAAAATACTGTCACAGGGGTATACCATTGTCCCCATCGCGTTAGAGATATTTTCGGATATCCGTACACCTATGGAAGTTTTGAAGGTGTTAAAGGCAAATGGACAAAACGCATATATTTTAGAAAGCGTGGAAAACGGCGAAAGTTGGGGAAGATATACATTTTTGGGACATAATCCATCTATGACCATAACGGGCGGGGACGGCAGCGTGACGTTTAAGACGGCAACAGAGGAAATCAAAAGAACTGGAAATTCGCATGAAATTTTGAAAGAGACCGTAAGGAGCTATAAAAGCCCCAATATAAATTATCTGCCGACATTTACAGGCGGTTTCGTAGGGTATTTTGATTATGACTATATCAACAACGGTAAGTTTTGCCTGATGCTTTATAATCAGATTATCGCCTTTGACCACTTGAAACAAAAAATATTCCTGATGACCAACATCGAAACCGACAATATAGAACAGAACTATATCGAAGGCGTTTCGGTGCTTAAGGATATGGAAGCACTTGTGACAGGCGAAAAAAGTGCGGATTGCCCGGACGGACGGTTAACATCCGCGTTTTCACAGAGCTTTTCCGAGACGGAATTTGTAAAAGCGGTAGAAAGATGTCAGGAATATATTCGTGCAGGAGATACAGATCAAATCGTACCTTCCATAAAATTCACGGCTGAATATGAGGGCGATTTGCTCCCGGCTTATCGGACGCTTCGTACCGTCAACCCTTCTGCTTATATGTTCTATATGCAGTTTGATAATATGCAGATTGCGGGAGCATCGCCCGAAACACTTGTGTCTCTCAAAAACGGCACAGTAAGCACGTTCCCTTTGGCGGGTACCTGCAAGCGTGTGGAGGACGAGGCTGAGAACAAGAGGCTCGTTGCCGAGCTGTTGTCGAATCCCAAGGAACTTATCGAACACGAGATGTTAGTGGATTTAGGCAAAAAAGATTTGAACAAGGTTTGTCAGCCCGGAACTGTTAACGTGGACGAGTACAGAGTGATCAAAACCTGCTCGCATGTTTATCATATTGAATCCAAGGTACGGGGCAGGATCAGACCGGAATGCGATGCGTTTGACGCCATGTCTGCGTCACTTCCCGCAGGAACTCTTTCGGGTGCACCCAGAGAGCGGGCAATGGAGATCATTACCGAGGTTGAGGGTGAAAAACGCGGTGTGTACGGAGGCGCGGTCGGATACATTGATTTTGCGGGAGATATGGACTTGTGCATCGGAATCCGTATGGCGGTACTGCAAAACGGCAAGGTCAGTGTACAGGCGGGCGCGGGAGTAGTATCGGAGAGTATCCCCGTCAATGAGTACCGGGAGTGCTGCAACAAGGCAAGAGCGATG
>JAISVP010000013.1 GCA_031271475.1 Oscillospiraceae bacterium
TTTCCAGAAGACTATAAACAACGTATTTTCGGATTTATTCGGACTTATGCGGACTTGCTTGGCTGATGCCCGGGAATAAGTTTGTAAATAAAGCAGTAAACTCCTGCCATCAGGAAAATATATGCTCCCATATTGATGAACAGTGAAAGTTTTTCTAAATTCAGCAGTTCCCATAACAAATGTACTAAAAGCCATGAAAACATGGTGCTGAATATAGGAATCATAAACATTGACTGGAATTTAAAACTAAAAGATGTTTCTTTCTTTATCTGTATAATTCTGGAAATATTGCAGACGATATTGCTTGTGAAATATGACACAATTACCCCGTAAAATCCAATTACAGGCACGAGGATTAAAAGTACTGATATACGTATAATATATTCCGCAAGATAGTTTACTGTGGAAAAATTATGTTTTCCAAGTCCTTTAAGAATTCCTTCAAGTGTGATTTCAAGATAAATAAACGGAATTACAAAAGTCAGGATTACAATCAATTCGCCGGTAAAATTGTCATTGCCGCTTAACAGATCGCCTATTTGTCTGCCGAAAGTAAGCATTACTGCCATAACAAAAAAGGAATATGCCATAGTTCTGGATAAAGATTTATGGAGCAGGTCAGAAATACAAGACTTGTCGCAGGCACATTCTCTTGCTATTTCCGGAACAAGTATGGAAGAAAAACAGTACAGAACAGCGGCGGGAAAAAACAGTACGGGCAAAACAATCGCTTCAAAAATGCCGAATTTTGTCAGAGCTTCGTCTGCATTATACCCAAACTGAATTAAAGTCAGCGGTAAAAGTGCCTCGTTAAGACTGCTTAACCCGGAAATTATGTAACTGTTAAGGGTAATCGGAACGGTAGCTTTTATAAATTGCGGGAATGTGATAGTCGGCTTTTGTTTATTGCGTTCACGGGCATACAGTACTGAAATTATAAGCAATACCGATTCTGCTGCCACAGCCGCTAAGATGCTTACGGATATCGCGGTAAAGATTGACATTTCCCCGGTTTTTACATAAAACACAGCAAGCAATGCGCAAATTCCGCAGCGTATAAAAAATCCTAAAGTATCCGCACAGCTTGGAATCAGAATTCGGCGGCGTGCATGGAAATACCCCTTTATACAACCGCACAGTGAAGTCAGCGGCAAAGAGCACCCGATAATGCGTATTGCTGTAACAGTATAAGGGTTTTTTAGAATTGTTTCCCCAAAAAACGGGGCGAATATAAAAACAGCTGCACCGGCTAAAGTTCCAAAAAAAAGACCGTACATAAGAGCGTACCGAAGTATGCGTTCCGGATTCCCGTCTTTTCCGCGTTCCTCGGAGATTAAGCGGCTTGCGCTTAAGAAGATGTTTCCGGTGGAAATTACTGCCGCCAATCCGTAAAAAGTAGAAATAAGGGTTGCAATTCCGATAGCAGCTCCGCCTAACTGTTTTGAAATAAACAGGTTAAATAACAGTGCCAGCCCTTGCAAGGTTACTTGAATTACTGTTAATATAACTGTATCTTTCATGATTTTGTTGACTCTTATCACACGTGCACCCCGTTAAAAAGCTTGTTTCTTAACTATATGCGGTTTGTCCGTGATATATGAAATCCTCTCATAAAATAATGCTTTACTGTAAAGGTATAAAATGCTTCTTTTATGACAACAATTATGGTTAGCAGCAAAATGTGAAAGGGAATAAAATGTTATGAAAGCAATAATTTATCTTAACGAAAATGAAACGGCAGGAGCAATTTCCGATGTAAAAGCATTGGTGCCAATATGCGGTCAGGTAATGCTTGATTATGTTCTCGTTACCCTTGGACGCAGTAATATAACCGAAGCGATGATCGTTACGGATGATTCTAAAATTATCGGTACGTATCCTCAAAAACAGTTCGGTGCGGTAAGTTTGGAGTTTTTAAGTCGTGATGATATAAAAGATACAGCATTTAAAGATGACGCATTGTTTGTTTCAGACATTGCTTTATTCGAGTTTGATTTAGAAAAATGTTACACGCAGCATAAAAAAGCCGATGCGGATGTGTCCGTTATCCGTTATGACGACCTCAATGTCGGAATATGGATAGTTTCCGGGAAAGCAGTAAGTAATTTTATAAATGAATTTGCGGAAAACAGCAGACCTTCCATACAGTTTGAGATATTAATTTCTCAGGCTGACGGAATGTATTTACCGTTAAGGGATGAACAGGATTTACAGCGCTTAAGCAAGGAGCTGTTAAGGGAGGGGAATCCGTTTAAAACCGGTGAGAATACGCCGTATAATACGGACAATTTTTTCGGCGGTTTTACAGTCTACAGTCCTGTGTATATCGGAGCCGGTGTAACTGTCGGTGAGGGAAGTGAAATCGGGCCCAATACCGTACTGGGTAAAAATATAAGCATAGGCAGGAATGTAAAATTACAGAACTGTACTGTTATGGACGGCGTATATATCGGAGACCGTGCGTTATGTTCAGGAGCGGTAATTCTGAAAAATGCGACATTGCTGAATTCATGTGAAGTGGGGGAAAACTGCATAATCGGAGAAAATGCGGTAATCGGAGAAAAAGCTGTGGTAGACAGCGGTGTAAGGGTCTGGAACAGTAAGCATCTTGGTCGTGAATGTGTGGCAAGCTTTGACGTAAGATTCGGCGGCAAGGAGCAGTTAACTGTAGGAGAAGACGGCATTTCCGGTGAAACCAACGGTGAATTTACTTCTTATACCGCGGTGAAAACAGGCAGCAGTCTTGTTAATGCAGGGAAAAATATTGCCGTAGGTTACAAAAAAGACAGTCCGGCATCGCATTGCTGCGCTCTTGCCGTATGTTCGGGTATTTCCTCATCGGGAGGAAATGCAATGCTTATCGGGGAATGTGTGGAGAATGAGTTAGTTTATCTTACACGCAAATGCAATCAAAACATCGGAGTTTATATTGATGCAAACTCCTATACAAAAATCAAACTGTTTTCAAGATACGGACTGCCTCTGAGCCGGTCTGAGGAAGCTGCTGTCGAAAGCGGACTTGCCGGAAAGATATCATTGCGGGCGTCTTATTTCAATTTTGGGGCAATTATATCCGCACATCAGCTTACAAAGCTTTATGAACTGGAACTTGCGCGTATTGTACCCGTTAATAACTCCATTAACTTTGATGTGAATACTTCCAATCCGGAACTTAAGCGGCTTATAGACAAAACTATGCCGGCATCAGCAGGCAGTGCGAACAGAAACGGAGAAATATATCCGCGTTTTGAAATATCTTCTGACGGAAGGAAGGCTTCCGTATATACAACTGAAACTGGCTTTATATTCCATGAAAAACTTGTGGCAATATGTTGTTTAGAGCAGTTTAAGGCAGGGAAGGACGTTGCACTCCCGTATTCATTTTCTCTGCGTATAGACGATATTGCACGCCGGTACGGTCGAAAAGTTTTACGGTATCACGAACGTGAGGATACTCCCGAAAACCGTGACGCAAAAGAACAGTCAGTTTCATTGCAGTTTCCTCATGACGGCATAATGCTTATGTTTAGTATTATACGGATTATGAATGTAGCGGGGATGAGTTTGTCGGAACTTAACTCACAGCTGCCGAAAACATTTACGTCCACACGGTTTATATCCTGCAAGCACGGGGAACTTGATATTATAAAACGAATTTCAGGGAACCGCAATTTTAGGCGTGAAGGTGTTTGGCTTAAGGATAAACGCGGGGAAATATTTATTGCTCCTTCAAAAACAGGACAAAGTATCCGCCTTATCGC
>JAISVP010000023.1 GCA_031271475.1 Oscillospiraceae bacterium
ATTTGCGTCATATAACCGCAATGTTGACGGCAGTTACGATATAGACGTGCTTAATGACTACGCACACGCGTGGACGGAAGTTTATATAAGAGGTATGGGATGGGTGCCGTATGAGTTCACACCCGGTACGGACACGGGTTCCGGTCAGCCGCAAACCCCGGAAACCACGGAGCGTTCCGCATTAAGAACCGCACCGCCGCAGACGGCTCCGGCAGTAACATCACCGCCCGTGCCTCCGGCAGACAGTCCCGGCAGTCCCGGCGGAAATACAAATCCGGCAGTCCCGTCCTCAATTAAATATACGGCAGCCGGTCTGGGAATTTTAGCATTGCTGGCGGCGGCTGTCATACACTTAAGAAGACTCCGTGCGCTGAAGGAATACGCGGATACATCCGACCGGAAGAAAGCGGCGGAAAGGTATTACGGTTATCTTCTCAGAGTGTTGGCATTTTTAGGCATTGAATCCGAAAACAGCCCGCCGCTTAAGTTTGCGGAATATGCCTGTGAACGGACGCAGTTAATCCGCAGGCAGGAGATAATGGCGGTAGCGGAAACGGCTTTAAGGGCGGCATACCGCAATACCGACCCGACAGATGAGGAACTGCTGTTCATGTCCGGAACCGTAAAAGACTTTGCCGCAAGGGTTTACCGCGAGCAGGGGTCATTGAAAAGATTTGCAATGAAATACATCTTTAACGCAATATAGCCTGTTCTCATCGAAATACAGAAAGCTATGAAACCACAGGGAGGCACAATGAAAACAGCCGGAATAATCTGCGAATACAATCCCTTTCACAACGGGCATTTATATCACATTAACCAAACGCGTCAGACAGCGGGAGCAACCCATACCGTGGGTATAATGAGCGGGAATTTTGTTCAGCGGGGCGATATCGCGCTTTTTAACAAATTCGACAGAGCGGAATTTGCTGTGCGGCACGGAATAGACCTTGTGATAGAACTGCCGACAGTATATGCTTTATCGTCTGCGGAATATTTTGCCGCCGGTGCAATTGAGATTTTAAACGCACTGGGCTGTGTGGATTTACTGTCTTTCGGAAGTGAATGCGGACGGATAGAAAGCCTTGAGCAGACAGCGGAACTGTGCATAAAAGCGGAAAACTCCCCGGAACTTTTAAGACTGTTAAAAGCCGGGAATTCCTACCCTGCGGCAATGCATGACCTCATACGCAAAGACAACCGGAACGCGGCGGAAGTGCTTGCACACCCTAACAATCTGCTTGGAATTGAATATATAAAGGCGCTGAAAGCTTCCGGATCGGCAATCAAACCGATAACGGTATTACGGTCTTACGCACCGCATGACAGCGGAATTACCGAAGATATTTTCAGCAGTTCGTCATATTTGCGTGAACTTGCGGAAAATGCGCCGCCGCGTACAGTACCCGCCGGATTCAATGATTATGTACCCGAAAGCTTACGCGAACCGTATACGGAACTGATTAAAAGCGGTTTAACGGCAGCGATCGGCAATTTAGAACGCACACTGCTTTATAAGTTAAGGTGTCAGACCGCGGAAAATCTTGCGCAGATACGGGATGTTGAGCAGGGACTTGAAAATGTTTTTATAAAGGCGCGCAAAGCCGTGTCATTGCCGGAACTTATGGAATATTTGAAGTCACGGCGTTATCCTCATGCAAGACTCCGCCGGATTTTACTTAATATGCTTTTGGGGATAAAAAGAGAAGATATGCGTCATATTAAGTATATAAGGGTACTGGCAATAAACGAACACGGAACTCAAATACTTCGGAAAGCCAAAGAAACATGCAAGCTTCCGGTAGTATTTTCGTCAAAAGATTTAAAGAATCCGTCCGCCGTTGCCGCAAGGTTTGCGGAAATAGACGCACTTGCCTGTGATATATACGCCCTTGCGTGCGGCAGTATTCAGCCGTCAGGAACGGACTTCACACACAACCCTGCCGGGAGCCCCGGCGGGCACCGGCGAGCCGCCGGCGAGCCGCCGGCGGGCAAACGCGGCATATGCCCTAATGCTTGACTTAACTGACGCGACCGGGAGCCGCCGGCGCAAACACAAAGAAAAGAAAGGTATTATACAAAATGCTGATAGAAATGCTGCATGGAAAAATACACAGAGCTACGGTAACACAGGCAAGACTTGACTATGAAGGGAGCATAACGGTAGACAAAGACCTGCTTGACGCGGCAGGTATTGCCGAATATGAAAAGGTACAGGTAGTGAACATAAACAACGGTCTAAGAATAGAAACATACACAATTGCGGGGAACAGCGGAGAAATATTCCTTAACGGCGCGGCGGCGCGCTGCGGACTGCCGGGGGACAGGATTATCATTATGGCATACGCCCTGATGACCCCTGACGAGGCAAAAAATTTCAGACCGAAAGTAGTTTTGCTGTAAAACTAACTGCCGATACAGATATTGTCTATAAGCCTTGTTTTTCCGATAAAGACGGCAATTGCAATAACGTCTTCGATATTGCTGACATAATCTATTTTAGCAAGCGGCTCGGTTTCAAGCCGCTTTGTTACGGCATTTTTCAAGATATTAATATCATTTTCCCCGTTTTCATGCAGCTGTTTTGCGTATTGGAGGGACTGGCTGAGAATTACGGCGGCTTTGCGCTGTTCCGGTGACAGGTAAGCGTTACGCGAACTCATAGCAAGCCCGTCCGGTTCCCTTACGGTAGGACATCCCACAATCCGGATTCCGAAGTTAAGATCCGCCGTCATTTGTCTTACCACAGCAAGCTGCTGAATATCCTTTTGCCCGAAATAAGCGCTTTCCGGACGGATTATATTAAAGAGTTTGGCAACGGCCGTACATACGCCCTTAAAGTGTCCCGGACGGCTTTGCCCGCACAGACCTTTGGTAAGTTCGGTTAAATCCACATATGTCTGAAAACCTTCCGGATACATTTCATCCGCATCGGGAGTAAAAAGAATATCCGCACCGGCCTGTTCACATAAGCTTATATCACGTTCGAGATTACGCGGATAAGTTAAAAAGTCCTCATCCGGGGCAAACTGAACAGGATTAACAAAAATACTTACGGCAGTTTTTTCGTTTTCACTTACACTGCGGCGGATAAGACTTAAATGCCCCTCATGCAGGTAACCCATAGTCGGGACAAAACCCATGCCGGGGCTTCCGGAACTTATCATTTCACTGACAGTTTTGATTATTTTCATGCGTGACCTCCCGTAATCTGTAACAGGACGTCTTCCGGAACAGCGAAAGTATGCTCACCGGCAGGGAATTCCCCGGATCGCACATCTTTGATATACTGCTTTGCGGCATTTTTAATTTCCTCTCCGGCATCGGCATAACGCCGTACGAATTTAGGTGTAAACTCACGGTAAAGCCCGGCAATATCATGAATAACAAGAACCTGTCCGGCAGTATATTTTCCCGAACCTATGCCGATTGTCGGGATTGCAAGCGAATCGGCAATATATTTTGCAATCATAGCCGGAACACATTCCAGCAGTACGGCAAACGCTCCGGCATCTTCCAAAGCTTTTGCATCTGTTACAAGCTTCCGTGCGGTTTCCAAGGTTTTACCCTGTACTTTAAATCCGCCTAATGCGTTAACTGTCTGAGGGGTAAGCCCTATATGCCCCATTACCGGAATACCCGCATTGGTTATAGCCCTTACCTGCGGGGATATTTCAGCGCCGCCCTCAAGCTTTACGGCATTCGCGCCGCCCTGACCGACCAGACGTCCGGCATTTCTGACCGCTTCGCTGACATCCGCCTGATAAGACATAAAAGGCATATCCGCAAGTATCAGAGCGGACTGCGTACCCCTTGCAACAGCTTTTGTATGGTGCAGCATATCCTCCACAGTGACCGAAAGAGTATCCTTATAACCGAGCATAACCATCCCAAGAGAATCCCCGACCAAAAGCACATCGATACCCGATTCGTCAAGAAGTCTTGCGGTAGTGTAATCATAAGCGGTAAGCACAGTAATCTTTTCCCCCGCCGTTATAGTTGCGACTGTTTTTTTCATATAAATTTCCTTTCCCGGCTGAAATAGCCGCCAATTGATATTATACCCTTAAATACCTGTTTGTGTCAAGAAAAAAATTTCTTTCCCCTCTTGAAAAAGATTTTTTTTTGTAGTATAATAAATATACTGTACTGAAAGGAAGTGAAGGGGAATAAAAAGAACGCTGTATTCGGAAAGCAAGCGGCTGTCACGGCCGAAATTCCGGCTGTTTATGCTGCTGATGATTATATTCTTGACTTTCGGAATCTTTTTTACGGCATATATGTTTGATACTTTTTTGCATCAGGAAGAGTTTTTCCGGAAGCATTACGGTATAAAACCGCCCGCGGCGGATACCGGCACTTCCGAAAGCAATTCCACCGAACCGTCCGTTAATCCCGTGGCACAGTCCCCGGCTAAAACGGCGGAATACTGGGAAGAATGCGTATTTGTAGGGGATTATGTTTTAGCGGACATCCTTTCCGGTGAGAATCCGCCGCCGCAGGATCCGGTACTTGCAAGCAGAGAACTGAACACCGAAAACATTTCCGCGTATGATACCGGGTCGGGAACCGTATCTGAGATACTGTCCGGAACGCATAAGAATATTTATGTCATGCTCGGCAATCACGAAATAGGAGCCGTTCCGAATGAAGAAATAGCACAAAGGGTTAAAACATTCCTCAAAGAGGTAAAAGAAACCGCACCCGATGCGGTAATTTATATTCTTCCCTTGCCTCCCGTAACAGCGGTGCGTGAAACCACACAGATAACAAATGCGCTGATTGACAGCTATAATGTAATGCTTTTAGGACTTGCGGACAGCGAAGGTTATTACTATGCGGACATAAACTCCGCACTGAAGACGGAAAGCGGCGTACTCCCGGACATCTATGTTAACGCCGACATGACTACTTTTAAAAACTCAACCAAACAGATTGTTCTTGATTATATTTTAACCCATACCCTTGCATGAGGCGGGGAGCCCCCGCAGGCACCGGCGAGCCGCCGGAGGCAAACGCGGCATACGTACCAGTACGCTTTTTAACCGCCGCGGTAACAATAATGTTGCGGCGATTCAGAAATATACAGGTACAGAAAACGCGATATGCCCGCCGGGGCTCCCGGTCGCGTTAACAATAATGTTGCGGCGATTCAGAAATATACAGGTACAAAAAACGCGATATGCCCGCCGGGGGCGGGCATTCCCACACAGTACCAGCCCACGCCGGAACTCTGAACAGCGGAGAGGTAAAGATAACACGCGGCTTAAAAAGAGAAAGTGCGGATTTAAAAGGATGATTACTCATATACAGAAACGTGACGGAAGGAAAGTTCCGTTTAATTTAGAAAAGATAGCCAATGCGGTCTTCAAGGCGGCAGGAGCGGTAGGCGGTACGGATTTTGATACCGCAATGGAAATTGCCGTAAAAGTTGCTGACATAGCGGAGAAGTCGTATAAAATACCGACAGTCGAACAGATACAGGATTTGGTAGAAAAGGTTTTAATTGAGGACGGACATGCCAAAACAGCTAAAGCTTATATACTGTACCGATTTGAACGCACACGCATAAGGGATACAAAAAGCAAGCTTATGAAAGAGCTTGACGATATTACTTTCAAGAGTGCGGAAGAAGTCGATCTGAAACGTGAAAATGCGAATATTGACGGCAATACGGCAATGGGAACAATGCTGAAATACGGCTCTGTCACGGCTAAGGAATATTATCAGAGACTCGTACTTGACGCAAAGCATTCCGAAGCGCATG
>JAISVP010000036.1 GCA_031271475.1 Oscillospiraceae bacterium
TTCGTCTGCGGGTCGAAACTCTGAACTTTATCTCCTGCTGCCACAGATTCAATAGGAACTAAACCGACAGACGCAGCGATAAGTGTTCCGGCAATAAAGCACTTTCCGTGCAGCCCTGCATCCTCGATAGCGTCGTCAATTCCTTTTTTCAAATCATTCAGTTTGTTACCGAACAGTTTCGCAGCTATTCCTATCGTTGCGGCCGCCGCTATTTGTATACCCAATTCCTGCAGATAACGTATATCTCCGGTAGCTTGGTACATCGCAAGGGTATCAATTACACCCATAATAGTGTTTATAAGGTCTATAATTTGTATTATGTCAATTAAAAAGTCGATTGCAGCAAGCCAACCGCACGGTACCATTGCAAGTATTAATGTAGTTACCACTTCTTCCAAAACCATGAAGATTATGCCGGTAACCACACATTCAACGTACTGCCCTATCATCTCGCCGACAGTCATCGCACCGCCTGCCAAGCCGCCGGAAATCATATAACCGCAGGCAAATGTGTCGGTATCAAGAACCATATACCCAACGCCCGACCACTGGTTAATTGTGATTTCACTCTCAGGTATAATGACAATTTTGCCGGAATTCACAGATGCGCGTATATCCTGTTTAATATACTCTGAAACGGTTAACATTGCAAGTTCTCTTGACAGATTTTCTTTTGTAACCGTATGCATTGGGATATTGTTAGCAGCCGCATACTCGAATGTTTTAATCGTAGAGACAGATTCCACCCCGGTCATCTGTTCGAGAACACCGTGTTCCATTGCGGAGGCGAACATCCCTCCTTGGAGCATATAGGCTTTTTCGTCTTCTTTATCGCCTTCGTTGGATATAACGCTGTGTGCATCCCGACCTATATCAAGGAATATTCCGCCTTCGTTGATCTCGGCGGGTCTGTTGAATGTATAGAGAACATTTACATTGAATCCGACAATTCCGATACTCAAATCGCGCAACGAAGTCACATTGTTTTGACCGGCAACAACCGAGTTATACATATCAAGCTGTGCAAAATAAGATTTAGCAACAGAATTCAGTATTTCGCCCATCGCTTCGTCTGTGTAAATATTAGCTTCCGATACAGCCGATTTCAGAGCGTCCATATAATCTGCCGAATTTTGAAGTGCGTCTGCGGATATTGTACCGTAATCAAGGGCAATATTGTAAATACCGCCGACTGTTATTGAATTGTCTACAATCCCGTCATTAGTGTACGGAGAACCGTTATGTGACTTGATAGTATATTTTTGGGTATATCCGGCATTGCAGACAGAGCCTTCTGCAACAACGCCACCATCAAGCAAAAGCTGCGGTTTCATTTTTAGCAAGTATGCAGGTGTTTGGAATATACCGCCATACTGTGCTAAAATAGCTGCGTCGGCATCCGTAGCGGGTGCATACGAAAGAGTCAGCCTTTTTCCGTAAATATCCGGTGTATACAACGTTTTGTTTATTGACTGTGTACCGCCGGAATCAGTACCAAAAGCCGAGTTCCCGGATAACGAAAATGTAATGCGGTCTGTCAGGTCTTCCGGAATGTCCTCATATTCATCAATTTTAGTTGATACATAATAAGGGAGCGTAAGCGGAAGATAACCCAAATCTTCAAAAACAACCTCACGTCCGCCGAATACCTCAGCCTGAGTTGCTTCCGCATAACCGTTCTCAAGCAAATATTTTACAACAGCTGAATTTTGTCCCTCAACAAGACTGGCAAGATTACCTATGTTCACGTCATTAATCTCAGAATTTTCAGTCAGGAAATTAGACGCATCATTGAAATAATCTTCAAGTTCAGAAGCATTCAAGCCATTGTGATAGAAAACTTCTTTAAAACTTGGGTCAAGAGGAATCCACATACTGTCGCCGGACTGATTACCCGCGCCGCGGTAATCCGTATACGGAACGTAAGCTTCAACCCAAACGTGTTCAATGCGGACTGCGGCTACTGTGCCGTCTCCTGAAATTAAGCTTGTTACCGGAACTCCAAGTGAGGCAATAATACGCAAAGCGGTATTAATATCGTCTATGCCTGTCCACAGCATTGCCTGATCGGAGGTTATTTCAATGTCTCCGCGTACATAACGCGCGGGGATTCCGCGTTCACGGAGAATACCGATTAAAAGACTTGCCAGATCATAGTCGTTCCCGGCTTTTTGTTCATAAGCGCCGATTGCGCCTTTACGCGAACCGTAGTAAAACTCCGGCATATAGTTATTTTTGATAAACTGATAAACATCAAGAACGCTTGTCAGTTCTTCAAACTCGTCACGGATTTTATCGTTGAGAATTACGTCGTTTGTGATTTCCAGATTGCTTGAACTCCCATGAACCCTTATCCCGAAATTAACTGTACTTTCCGGCGCGTAATTCCCTTTCTCTGTTTCCAAGTACGAGGCTGTTAAAATATTGTCATTAGAAACTTCGTTAAACGGCAAATCCCCCGCGAGCGCCATATACGGTTTCTCAGCCGCAACCTTTTCCTTGATTTGACTCAGAGCGGTTTCAGCGTTATCTGTTTGAAGCTCGTTTATGCAGCTTTCAAGCTCTGAGAAATCCGATAGCACCGCCGAGCGGTATTCGCTGTATTCAGGAGAGCCGTTGTCGGTCTTGTCCAGTTCCCCGACAGCGCTTTCCTTAAATGCCGCAACGAGACTTGAAAAATCGTCAACGGCGCTGCCGAAACTGTTTTCATCTTTGTAGGAAGCCACGAGAGCTGAATATCCATCTCTCAAAGCCGTACTCATTTTTCCGAGTTCAGTGTCAGTTTCAGCTGGACGTATGTCTTCGCTTTTCTTCATCTGAAATTCTGCTGAATCGGTAAATCCGTTTGACAGTCTTAACAAATCGCTGTTTTTTGAATTCTGAATGACAGCAAGATTGCCGCTGACAGCAAATACCCAAAGTATCACAGCTGATAATACGGCAGCCATCGTTCTTTTGGCAAGATTAAATCTTTTTACTTCAATCATGATTAAGCTCCTATCTTATTCTATTTTGACAAACATACACATTTCAGAATTTGATGTTGTCTTCGGAAATATTTTTTACAGGGGTCACAGCTGTTTCTTTATCTTTTAAAAATCAACAGCCGACCGCCCCCCCTCATTTCACTTAAATAAACGGTAATATGTTACACAGTTACAATAGAAATTCACCGCCATACACCGCCGGTTTATCTTAAAGCACCGGAATCACCTCCTATACTCTAAGTACGGTCATTATTGTTTTCGGTTAGCTATCGACAGCAGACCGTCGCTGTCTAAATCGGGGTATACTGTGAGTGTTGGATGATGTCGTTCACCTAGAACATTGTGTTCGTAATGGAGTTAATCAACAGCCGCCCAACACTTCCGCTTGAATCAATAATAATTGATTCAAGCAGCATCAACCACATTTTGCAGCCGTATACTTCCGGCTTGATTTTAAACCGTCGGACTCACCCTCATTTCAAATCCGTTTCATTTCGGACTGTTTGTATTTT
>JAISVP010000061.1 GCA_031271475.1 Oscillospiraceae bacterium
GCAGCTGCACTAATTCCATTTCCTTTTCTGTCAAGATGTTTTTTGATGTTCTCATTGTTCTTTACCTCCATTTTTTATTATGGAGAGTATTGTCGTTTACACGGGCTCTTATTCAGTCTTAGTAATTTCGATTGAGTGTATCGAATCCAATGTCTCCCCCTGCGAAATAGTCCGTCACCCCTCTCTTTATCAAGCCTATAATCTCCCGCTCTGTTATCTCCTGTATAACAGCGGGATTTTCCAGTTTTCGATGCCCTGTAAAACAACAATTGGCATGGCTGTCCAATATTCGGCAACTGCAATGCCCGACTTGTCAAGTTCGATAAGTTCAACCTGTTCTCTGCTAGCAGATGTGCAAAGGACAATTCCAATAGGGGCATTTTCGCCTTCACGTCTTTCATATCTGTTAAGTCATTGAAGATACAGCTTCATCTGCCCCATATATGCAGGCTTGAATTTTCCGATTTTAAGTTCAACAGCTACAAGCCGGCGTAAATCACGATGATAAAAAAGCAAATCAAGATAAAAATCATCTTCACCGATTGACATTCTCTTTTGACGAGCCACAAAGGAAAATCCGTTACCAAATTCCAATAAGAACGCTTCGAGTTCCAAAAGAATCGCTTTTTCTAAATCGGCTTCCGCAAAATTATCTTTTAAACCAAGTATATCAAGCAAATAAGGGTCTTTGAACACATTGAAAGGCAAAACTTCATTTCCGGTTGTGCGTGTGTTGGCAATCTCTCTGCGCTCATATGCTTTTCTTGCTATCTCGCTTCGCAAAGCCTTTGTTCCCAAACGGCGTTCGGCAGATTCTTTTGCGTAATACAATCTTGCTTCATTAACGATAGCGAGCAGTTTTTCCAATGGTATCAATCACAAAGGGACAAGCTGAAATCTGTCCCTTTGTATCATAATTTATGATTGCAAACTTACTTCCTTTGGAAAATGTTTGTTTTCCTCATAAAATTTGCAAATTTTAGATATTGTTCCTGAAAGCATTGTTGCTGTAAATTTTTGAATCATCTTCCAATCAGATAAATCTTTTTTTGTAGAGAATATACCATTAAATTATCAGGACTTCCACCATATGCGTAAATAACAAATTCTTGAGTTTCTTCGATCATTTTAGCTTTTACATATATCGCCATCTATCCATCCTCAATAACCTTATCTGTGTATGGAATGTCTAACAAGTCGAAGTTAAATACCCTGCTTGACAGGTTATTGGAATCCACAATTAAGGTTCCATCTTTTCGTAGCATTATCGGCACCCCATAACCGTTGGCATAGAGCAAACCGTCACCGTTAAAGTTTTTCATGACTGTTTTTAACAACGACATTGTTTCCGGTCCCCAAATTCTGCTGTCAATATCTTCATTGTTGACCATCCAAAAGTATAATATCGTATTTATATTTATACCGTATTTCTCTAAACAATACGGTATAAATGACCTATTAGCGGGTTCATACCTACATTCATCCCTTATATCTAATTTGCAGCAATTCCTCAAAGCATAGCAAAGTTCATTTTCATTACTTAACAATTTTAAATCTGAATTTTCTTCAATGAACTTAACGAAATTGAGGAAGTCTTCAACATAAATTAGAAACGCATACTCCATGACAGCTCCTATCTTATAAATATTCTTATAACTTCTTCACTTTTAATAATAAACAATTCTTGTAATCCTTCAACACTATAATCGAAAAACTCCTGAACCATTGAATCAACAGTGCCAGTATAATTATCCAAGTTTATAACTATCCGTGCAGCTTGTTCCTCAGTTTTTTTCTCAATAGTACGATAAATTGTATATAAATTATCTGTACTCGGTGAATAACAGTCAAAAGGTTGACCATCAATTAAGAAATCAGGAGATGAAGTCGATTTTATACCATACCCATTCCCTCCAATGGTATCAGGCAACATTGTTATATCATAACCCTTGTTAGCCAATACGTCAGCGGCTCTGTTTTGTGCTTTAAGCGCATTTTGATTTTCTATTTTCTCGAGCGGATTTACAGTAGCATACTTGCCTTTCGGCTTCCCGCCCTCCGGCAATGTCGGTTCGGTAAACTTAGAACCTTTCGCGGACGCTTCCGCTGAATTTTTCGCCATCTTTGAGGTGTTTTCAGGTGATACTCCTGCATTTTCAGCTTTTTTGACAGCATCGTCAACTTTATCAACAGCATCCTCAACACCCTTTTTACCGACAGCGTCGTCGACTTTAGTTATAGCGCTTGCAAAATCATCGCCGTACTTGCTAACCAATTCCGTAAATGTCTTCGTCTGTTTAGGACTAATCCTGTTAAGGATGTCAACCGCCTGAGTATACCCGCCGGGAGTCTTGGCAAACGCGTTCGCCACGTACCGTCCGACTTTTTCTTCAAGGTGAATTTTATTGACAAGTTTTCCTATAGGCTTTGAAAGTGCTTTACCCGCAACATATCCTCCGCCTACTACTGCGCCGTGCGCTGCTGCTCTCCATTTCAGTTCTTCCCCGGCAGCCATATCGCCGTCCAAATAACGGGTCATTAACTCTGTGGATTCGTAGAAACGGTTGCCTATATCACACAGATAGAAGCCGCCAGCCACAATGATTCCGAGACCTATTAACATTATAAGGGGATTTCCGGTAAAAAGTCCCGCCGCGAAAATATCGGCTCCGAGCGAAATGAGGTCAAACGCCCAAGAAAACTCCACCATAGTCAGCAGGAAATCCGCAATCAGTGCAAGGGTTACCCAAGAAATCCAACTGCCGCCGTTAAGGTTATTGTTTATAATATAGGCATTTGTATCGGTTGCGGGGTCGTACTCAATCCAACCCGTTCCCGACCAGCTTCCGACGGTAATTTCCTCATTCGGAACGGTAACGTATTTCCCTTCGTTTATAGCCGCCGTTATGTCGGCTTTGTTTTGTTCGCTTAGTTTTGAGTTTCCCAGTTCGGAAATATTTGCCGACGACAGATACAGGAGGTCTATGCCCTGCTCGGCGGAACGGTTGAGCACTTCCGCAGTTGAAACCGCGTCCTGTCCGGAAAACTGTTTAAGCGTTTCGCTTTCATAGTAAGACGACAGGAATCCTGCGGAATGACGGAGTTTTGTTTCATCTTCCCGACTGTTTTCACGGCTTGTGAACACTGTCTGGTTGCCTAAAACGTCAATACTCATTTTGCCTTGTTTGTTGAGCATCGTCTCTCCGGCTTGCGTATAAATATCGGGTATGAAATCAACGACTGCAACGCTCAAAGACCGTCCGTAATGAACAGCGGAAAATTCCGCGGTCATGGCGTTATTGGTATCCATCTGCGAAAAATACGATTTTCCAATCAGCGACATTGCGTCCATCAGCCAAGGCGAACCGAAGACATTGCTTGCGTTCGTTTTAGCCTGCTCAGCGGCGTTCTGAGGAAGTTTTGAATAGCTTGCCGCAATATCCTGCGGGGAAATTATGCCGTAATCAAAGACGATACTGTAAAGACCGCCGTATGCCAGTTCTTTCTCATAACTCTGAACCCCGCCGCCCGAACGGACGTTTATTTTTAAATTCTCTTTCGTACCTAAAAGATTTGAATTCCCGTTGGCTATTTTCACGCCGTCAAGTTTGATAACCGCATAAATCTGCGCTAAATTCGCGTATGTGCCTAATCTTCCGGTTAGATCGTCAATACTGTTTATATCGAAACCGTAAACCTCGTCAAGTGCAAATTTCGCATCGGGTGTTAACTCATACTCAACCGTCAAATCTTTGCCGTATAAATAAGATGATGAAAGTGCGGGAAGTTTGAAGTTACCGATTTGCAGTTCAACCGCGTCAAGGTCATTTGTAGTAATTTGACGTTCGGCAACAATATCATATTTAACCCCCGTCGGCAGCGTGTCTACTTTGGGGTTTGATATTTCACGAATCGGAAAAATGTCCGCAGCAGCCTGTTCGCCGAAACTGTTTTCTATGTTCGCCGAAACAGTAAGCGGATTCTCGCTGTTTACGTCATATTGAGATTCTAAATCCGACATTATCTTTTTGAGGTCGGCAGAATTATCCCTCAATTTGTAGTATTTAAAACTGGGGTCTAACGGGTACTGTTTACCTTCCAAACTTAACGAAACAAGTATATGCTGTGTTTTGTATTCGCCCGGTGCAACCTGTTCAAGTTTTTTCCCTTGGGATGTGAATATATTCTCAGCCGCTTCAATATCCGAAGTTGCCGTCATATTGTAAAGCATATAATCCGTAAAAATGACATCAGCAGGATAATAATCGGCTTCATATCCCAAATAGTGCAGCATGGCAATTAAAAGACTTGACTGGTCAAAATCGTTTCCTCCGTTTTGCTCGTATGTACCGATTGCACCCTTGCGCGAGCCGTAATAAAACTCGGTATTTACGGTGTTATATACATACTTATAAACTTCAAGAGGTGTTGCGAGTTTTTCTGCAAGTTCAGCCATTTCAGCAGTCATCTGTATGTCTGCACCGTCGGCGGGACTTGTTACAACAGACCTGTCAACAGAGTTAAGA
>JAISVP010000176.1 GCA_031271475.1 Oscillospiraceae bacterium
AACTCCCACAGGTTTTACGGCTCAGATTGCTGAATCCGCACAGTTTGAATATATGCTTATAGGGGTTGTTTCCATAATCGCGGCTACTGTGCTTATGTATCTGTTTAACAGACATCTTACAAAGCCGCTTAAGTCTATCATAAAACGGGTGGACAGTTATGCGGGCGGGGATTTTGCCGTTGGAGCCCGTTCCAATGCTCAGGGGGATGCGGGTGAAATAGAACGCGGACTGTCTGAGATTGGTGTATCCCTTGCTATAAACGAGTATGAAACCAAGACTGTGGTCAAGTCTTATTACAGGTTTGTTCCCCGCGGAGTTGAGAAAATCTTCAAACGTGCCGGAATTACAGAAATAAACAGCGGGGACGTCGTATCGTCAACGGACAATTTGTGTGTTCTGTCTGTTGAAAATAAAGAGGAAATACAAAATGCCAAGGATGACGGCGGGTTTATGGAGTTCGTTAATACCTGCTTCTCTAAAGTCTGTGAAAGTCTTACGGACAGCGGCGGTCTGCTTTTATCCGGGGATTTTGACCTGTCGGCATTGCCGGTGCTGTTTACCGGAGAGTTAGGGGCGGAAGCGGGTGTGAAGTTTGCTCTTGACCTTACCGGGATGACTGACAGCTGGAGCGGCAGGGAAAATACACAGCCGGACTTCTTTGTTATGCTCCATAACGCAAAGTTTTTATACGGCATTGCCGGTACCGATGAGAAGGCTTTTCCGTTCCTGTCTTCAAGCGAAATGAACTTCTTAAGTTCGTATTCAAGGCAGTTGTGTTCGCTTGGGGCACGGGTTGTGATGACTGAAAAATTCTATAACGCATTGCCGGAAAATACGCCCTATTCCGCAAGGTTTATCGGGTTTGTTTCTTCAAGGAACAGCAGGCATTGCTATAAGCTTTACGAGCTTTTAGACTGTTATACCGATGCGGAAAAACTTCTGCGCAAGCGGTATGACGAACGCTTCCAAAAAGCTATTACTATGTTCCTTAAAAACGATTTCTACTTGGCGCGCAGTGAGTTTTCCGCAATCCTGCGTTCAAATCCCGGTGACGGCGCCGCAAGGTGGTATATATTCGCCTGTGAGCATTTCTTTAACAGCAGTGATTTGTCTAAAGCTACTTACGATCTGTTCGGGATTGACGAGAGTTTGGTTAACAGTTAATAAATTTACGGGGCGGTGAAAAGATGAGACAGTTCTTCAGAACGGTGCTTGGTGTTGTAACATCAAAGCTGTTGTCAGTCTGGATGGTTGTCCGCAATGTCTTCAGACCCGTTTGGTGGCAGACTGTAATATTTGCCCGCGTCAGAGATTTTTTTGTTAATGTCTTTGACGTCAAACCTAAGCATAAAAGAGATTATTACAGGGTTTTCGGATGGCTTGTAAGTAAAAGACTGGCGTTTGCCGTTATTATCTGTTTAGGCGCTCTGAGTGTTATGTATATATTCCTTCTGTCTCCGGCAGCTCCGGGCAAGGGAATGAATACCGGACTGCCTGTTTACAGCTACAGGTCTATACCGCTGAGATTCGTAAAAGGTGAAGTCCGGATAAAAGCCAGAAGCGGCTATATTGCTTATTCCGGTGCGGTTGACGGCGGTGTGGTCAGAGGTCAGGGCAAACTCTTTGCCCGCGACGGTACTGTGGTTTACGAAGGTATGTTCGATAACAATATGTATAACGGTAAAGGTAAGTTCTATTACCCGACCGGGGAATTAAGGTATGACGGTGATTTTGCCGACAATCTTTATCAGGGTGCGGGGAAAGAGTACAGAAAATCCGGGTCGCTTTGGTATGACGGTGAGTTTATTGCGGGTTTGCGCAGCGGCGCCGGGATGCTTTACAATCCGTCCGGTACGCTGATTTATACCGGGGCGTTCCGGGAAGGGGAAATTGTTTACAGTCAGCTGCTTGGGAAAGCCGCTTCGGATGTCGCCGCAATGTATACCGGTATGCGGAAGGTTTACTACAGTGATACGGAATACTGTGTGGAACTCAGTGAAATTGACGCTATGTATTCGGCGGACGCTCAGCAGGATTCCCTTGATGCCGAACTGACGGTCAATAATGTCACGGTTATCCGCGATTCGATATTTATAGGAAGCAAACAGCTTAGGGATATTGATTCCATTACCGCTTATTTCGGAACTCCCGATTACCACGGTGAGGCATTGGTCAATCTGACGGAAGCGGCGGCGACTGTGTTTATTAACGATGAGAATAAAGTCCCGCCTGTAAGAATGAATAAGACAGCGGACTTTGACGATGTGTTTAATGTGACGGGTTATGATAAAAATTACAGTGTGTATGTGTTTGCTTATAAGGTTGACGGGCTTATGTATACCTTCTACTGTACTTCGTCAGCTTCACAGAATTTCTTTATGTATTCTATTAACAGTTAAGGGACTTCCCGGCTCCCGGCCCGCCGAAGGGCATAAAATGAAATTTTATGCCCGTTGACGCGAAGCGTCAACAGTTTCGGGCTTTGCCCGAAACTTCGGCGGGGAGTTCCGGCAGGCGGCTGGGAACCCCATGCGGAACCCAAACGGCGAATCGGTAAGGAAAACGGTGTAAAAAAATAGGAGGCGGTTATGAAGGTCTGGAAAACATTTAGGAAAATAACGGCGGTACTGTTGGCAATTGTGGCAATGGCGGCAGTACAGTGCTTTCCGCAGGTCTGTTCGGCTGTCTCCAATAAGATGTTTTATGTGTCGCAGGCACAGTCTTTGGCATTGGCTGACAGTGAAGACATAAAAAAGATTTACAATGAGATTTTCCTTAAGAAAATGAAGTATACGGAGGCTGTCAGCGGTATACAGGCAAAGGCGAAAAACAAAGGTACTTTCAGATGGACGCCGCTTTTGTCTTTTAAATTTCCTCAGCCGCTTAATTACATAGAGGATTATGAGCTGACTATGAAACCTGCCGCTTTAACGGCTGAAATTACTGTATTGCAGCATAAAATGAATGATATGCGGTTTGATGTCATTGATAAGGTTAACAGGGCTTTTTTTGATGTTTATACCGCACAGGAAAAGATGCTGTTTAACGGGCAAATCCTCGCACTTACAAAGACTGAACTCAGCCGTAATAAAGCAAGGCTTGCTGTCGGGATGGCAAAACAGACCGATATTGACACGGCGGAGAAATCTGTTAAAAAACTTACCGAGGATGTGTCAACTTTAAAACGCGAATTTGAACTGGCTAAAGAGGAACTCAGTGATACGGTTAAACTGAACTTAACAACCGGGTATACATTCGCTTCGCCGATACAGACGGCGGATATAAAACGTCAGAATCTCGATGGCATAATTACCCATGCCCTTAATAACGACCAGTTGGTTTATGAAACACGTATAGCTGAATCTACCGCGCTCATGGGACTAAATCACGGTGAACGCCTTATGCGCGAGCAGTACGGGTCACAGATGAATCTGATAAATCCTTTTATCAGTGCGTTCAAAAACGGAAAGGATGTGGACAAGGCGGTCTTTAAAATGGAATATGACCGGATGCTTAAGTCTTTCGATAAGCCGTGGGACTCTGAGTTCAGAATCCTGTTTTGGTCGTTTTCCAAGGAGTTCCTTAAAGGCGAAATCAGCGGTACGCGTTATGTCGAAGACGAAATGTTCGGCGTTTATAACCTGTGTATGGAATATGCCGCCGCCAGAAAAGAACGTGAGGATGCACAGAAAGCATTGGAAAAACAGATACGGTCGGAGTATGAGGCTCTTGTTACTATTAAAAATGCCGCGTTTTCTATGATTGAAACACAGAAAAACGCCCTTTTGCAGATGGACAGAGCGGCGGCTCTTAACAGGATCGGAAAGGCTGAATTCGATGAAGTAAAGGAAAAACAGACCGATTATCAGACAATTCAGATAGATGTACTTGATGCTATGGCCGTGTACAATGAATCTCTTTCAGCGTTTGACAGACTCACCTGCGGTGCGGTTACCGCATTGCTCAGAGGTGAGGATTTGAGCAAAGACGCCGGAACAGCCGGGTTAAGTATTCCCGGTGAGGACGCTTTCTATTATATCTATAATGATGTTGCGGATCTTACTTTTGTGTTCGGATTGGATATTCCAAGAGATTATGAGCCGGAAATAACTCATTATGAAATATGGTATGAAGGTGTGCAGATCGGGACAAGGTCTCCTATAGCCGCCGCCATTAAGCATTTAACGCTTGTGAATGCGGAAAGTGATTTTTTAACCGTAAGAGTTTTTAACGGCGATGATTTCGTTGGGGAATGTGAAGTCGATACTGCCGTACCGCGTGAAAAATTGCCTATAGAAAAAACATCGGCTGAGGAAGAAGTTCCGGCGGAAAGTACGGCGGGGACTTATGAGGTTATTACGGAAACGGTCGGCGGAGTCAGCACTTCCTCAATACAGATGAATTTTGACGCGGCGTCCGGCATTGCGTTTTATAAAATTACTTACGGGGAGAAAGATGTGTTTAAGTCTGAGCTTACGCCCGCAAGTGATAAATTCACATACTTAACATTGCTGATTTCAGCTCTTGACAGGGCTAAGATTGAGTTTTACGGACAGAATAAAGAGTCTTTGGGACAGGGGCGTTTCGATACACTTACGCAGGAGATAATTAAGGTTAACAGTTAGGAACCGGCAATGGGCTGAATTTGAAAAACCGGAGGTGATGTGTATGCGTAAAACTAAAAAAAGAATGCTTGTTTTCAGTATTGTGTCAGCGGCGGTTATTGCGGGAGTTATTTTTGCCTTGACTATGGCTAATGCTTTGTGGGATGAGGCGGCGGCGGTGCACATAGTTCCGGGGGATATAGACAATTCCACGCTTGCTGTCGGTACGCATTTAATACACCTCAAAGGCGTTACGGAAAAAATTTATGAGATTGCTAACGAATCAGCCGCAGAATCCGGGCAGGGCAGTGTGTTTTACAAGTCGGAGCTTATGGGCGGTACATGGTGTGATATTACCGCGGCGACTGGTATTGCGGCAATTGCCGACGGTACGGACGGGGAGCACAAACCTGTGGATGATTCGGTTATAGCCGCACTCTTCTTTACTCACCATACAAAATCGGACGGCGTAACTTATGACTTAAGAAACGGGCGGCCGGTCAGTCCGTTTGATATTTATCCGGTTTATGACCTTGAAAGTATGGAAGAGCTTGCGCCGCTTAAAATGCAGTATGATCTGTATAAGGAAATGCAGGAGGATTCCCGGCAGGGTAAAAGTAAAATCGAACGTATAGCGCTTTTTTTCCAGACCGATGTCACCAATGCTGTAACAGACCGATGTGATACCGAGATAGGCAGTTTGCAGGCGTATTATACGGCAATATCGGGAAGAGGCGCTCCGGGCAATGAACTTGACGCGGTGCAGTCTGTAATGGACGCTTCGGATGCTACAAGACGTGCGGAAGTTTTTACGATTTTAGAAAGAACTCTTACGGCTTATGCCGAGGAATTGCAGTCCGTTTCGGATACCGCTTCCGAAGATGAGGATGGGGAAGATACTGTTACGGAAGGCACGGGGCCGGATATGAGCCTTGTGGGTGCTGTCAATGAAAGCTTATCCAATGTGCAGACATCTCTGATTGAAGCACAGGGTAAAATGATGAGTGAAGGCACAACCGCCTCTTCCGCAATTTATTACAAATGGGCAGGCGGTTTGATTGCTCACGCAAATTCAAACGACTATACCGGATGTGACGGTGATGTGCGCAGTCTTGCGGCGCTTCAGAGTATACTGGGCGATTCCGTTCTGGATTCCGCGTCCGAACTCCAGCTGCTTGACAGCGATTTAATACCAAGGGCGACTCAGATGTATACGGCGGGGCTTTCCGCAGGTGAGAATGCGGAATATAAAGCCGCGGCGACCCGGAATTCCGTGGGGGCGGTGCTTAATACCATTGCCCAAAGCAATACGGATTCCGTGGACAGTTACAGAGCCGAACTGGAACTTTTCATTGACGCTAAAACCCGGCGTATGCTCCCTGCCAACGCGGCGGATTATATTGCTCAGCGGCTTACGCTGACTGCGGACTGGTATAAAACGGTTAAAAATGACAATTTTAAGTGGTATCTTGATAACAGTATACAGCAGCATATTGAGTTCCTTACAAGACTGCTCAGTGACCTTAAGGCATTGATGGGTGAGAACGAATTGGACGGGCTATTAACGGAAAAAAGCGCCTTGCAAACCGAGTACAAGTCAGCTCTTGACGGCAATAATCTTGCGAAAGCTCAGGAGATTGAGGAACGTATAAATGCTGTTGACGGACAGATTTCCGCAATAGAAAATGAACTGTATGCACAGATTGCCAAGCTCCAAAAAGATATAGCGGATCTGAAAGATTCTGCCGGAAACAATGAGGAACGTATCCGTAATCTTGAGACTGAACTGGCGGGTCTGCGTTCGGGACTGTCGGACGGGTCGCTCGGCAATAAGCTTGCGGATTTAAGAAGTTCCGTGTTTGACGGCATAAATGACGGCAATCTAAGCGGCGTGACAAACGGTTTGGACGCATTGGGGGATTTGCTGGATATGAATTCCAAACTGGCATTTCCCGTGCTTAAGGACATCTACGGCGAATTGCTTAAAAAATCCGGACGTGACGGAATTGATACTTTCAATTCCGCAATTGAAAAAGCCGAAGAGCTTATTATGGAAAATAAAATCCCGTATGAAACCGCAATGTCCGGCGGGACTGACGGTGATACCTTACTTGGGATTGCGGAGGACTTTCTTGCGGGTTCCGGCGGTACGGGCGGCAGCGGCACAGCGGGTAATATTTTCGGTGATACTTCCGGTAATACTTCCGGTAATACTTCCGGTAGTACTCCGGGTGGTTCCGGACTCAGCGATGCTTTGTCGGCTGCCGATGATTTGATTGACGGTTTGCGCACGGCCGGGAATGACGCGAGAAATTCGGGAGATACAGACGCGGCACGGGATCTTTACGGTCTGTATGACGAACTCGAAAACGCTTCGGATAAATTAAAAGCCGACAGCGGAAACGGACAGCTGCTTGCGGATTTAAACAGTGCCGTTGACAAAGCCCGGCAAGCTCTTGGCGAGAGTCCCTACGGTGACGGGTCAGATGGGGACGGTTCAGACGGCGATGATTCCGGCGGTGACGGTTCCGGCGGCGATGGTTCAGATGGTGACGGTTCTGACGGTGACAGCTCCGGCGGCGGTTCCGGTGGTGTGTCCCGATTGGGCGATCCGTTCGGGTCTGATTTGAATGCTAATAAAAATGCCGCCGCACTTGCGCTTGCGCTGAGTGATTATGCCGGACAGACCGGTGATAAGGATATTGCCGCTCTCGCACAGGCGAAAACTGCCGGCGAGTACAATACCGGCAATGTGTTTGTATTCCCTAAAATCAGAAATACGGATGAAATCTATATACCCGTGACGGCAATAGCTAAATTTGCACGAATGCGTTACGTATGGAACAGAAATTTAAGTCAGGCTGTCTTAACCTCAGGTGTGGAATACTACGCGTTTTCTTCTTACTCCTCAAAGGTTATACGAAGCAGGAACAGTAAGGAAACCGAGGATATGACGGACGCGGCAAGATTCCGGGCGGCAGTTTATATTCCGGAAGCTTACGCTAATAAAACTTTCGGTTGTACTGCTGTGTATGTTCCGGGTTCCGGTTACGGTATTCTCTTTGATGCCGAAGTCCGTGAAACTGCCGACCAGCTCCTGGAAATGTTTCTGAACAGTCAGTGACGGTTTCCGGTCGGCCGCCGAAGGGCATAAAATGAAATTTTATGCCCGGTGACGCTTTGCGTCA
>JAISVP010000182.1 GCA_031271475.1 Oscillospiraceae bacterium
GCTGTATCCTCATTTTTACGGGGATTTAGCGCACCTATATCCTTAACGGTCTGTTTAAACTGACGGATTTTTGATTCCCTGTCTTTCTCGTTCCCGACAAGTTCCTTCAGAGTGCGTGAAAGCGATTGCAGCTGTTTAAAACTGTCTCTGTAGTCTTCGAGCAAGTCATTAACATTCCCGAAACTGTCGATAATGTTCAAATGCGATTCGGGCGACAGAAGAATTTGACTGTCATGCTGTCCGTGAATATTTATAAGAAGTCCTCCGAGTTCTTTTAAGATCGCGGCGGTCGCAGGACGCAAGTTAATTCTTGCGGTGCTTTTCCCGTCCGCATATATTTCACGTGTTATCACAAGCTCGTCAGCAGTATCAAATCCGAATTCCGTGAGTTTGTTTTTAACATCCTCATTTAAGTCCGTAAACAGTGCGGTAACAACAGCTTTTTTACATCCCGTACGTACTGTGTCCTTACTGACGCGCTGTCCGAGAACCGCACCCATTCCGCCGATAAGAACAGATTTCCCCGCACCTGTTTCACCTGTAAATACGGTGAAATTTACATCAAACAATATGTTTGCCTTCTCAATTACAGCCAAGTTTTCTATACTTAATTCTCGTAACATTTTTACTTTATCTCTTTCATAAGCTTTCTGTTAAGGGAGTCGAAAAACGCATTGCTTTTTAATTCTATCAGCTTAATCCGGTTTGGGGATTTCTTAATTTTAAGCGAATCACCGGCTTTGAATTCTATGGGAATCCCGCCGTCCACACTGATATAAACGGGCGGGCCAGTACCGGCGGAGTGTTCAATCCGCATAATACGTTCGGGTGAGAACACCATAGGACGTGTAAACAGTGAATGCGGACACAGCAAAGTCATTTCTATGGCTTCCATGCCCGGCTCAATTATCGGACCGCCTGCTGAAAGTGAATATGCGGTCGAACCTGTGGGCGTACTGAAAGCAATACCGTCCGCATGGTATTCCCCGATAAGAACTGCGTTATCGGAGGCGCTTTCTGCATATACTTCAAAGTCGCATATTTTTGAGTAAAGCCTTGAAATAATCACATCATTAAGAGCAGTAAAACTTTCCTTGCCAAGCGTGATTTCAAGCATCATACGCGGCGTTACGGTATAATCACCGCCGGCAAGCCTTGAAAGCTGCCGGATTTCATCAAGTTCCAAAGACGCCATAAACCCTAACCGGCCTGTGTTAATACCAAGCAGCGGCACATCATACCCTATAAGACGTTTTGCGCATTTAAGGATGGTACCGTCGCCGCCGATTACAACCGCTATGCTTATGTCTTTAACAATCTCATCAAACTCACCGAACTTTACAAACGATCTGCACTTCAGCTGCTTATGATACATACCGTCCGCAAAGACGGTAATTCCGCTTAAGTTAAGTATATCACATACGTCAAGCGTGCATTTTAAAGCTTCTGTTTTATCAAAATTAGGGTAAACCGCAGCATTCATTCATTATTCCTCGCCAATTGTATGTTATTTGCAAGCAGCGGCACATTTCTTTCCGCAATCTCAATAATAACCAAGTCCGGCTGAAATTCGTCAATTAAACTTAAATCGTAAGGGGTAATCCGGCTAAAATATGCTTCCTTAAAATGCTGTGCAAAAAACGGAAGCAGCGCATTGCAGAATGAATCGCGGTAAACAAGAAGTTTTCCGTTGCCGTTCGGATTCTCTGTCGTAACCGTAACATCTTCCGGCGATATATACGGCGATGTAATCTCATAAGTGAAGTCAATACCGTAATGATACTGCCAATCTTTTTCATTCAGGGAAGGGTAAAGCATACCGTACAGGTCGCCGTCCCAGTCCCGGAGCAATTGCGGAGAAATTCCGGCATAACCGTCATAAGGTATTCCGGAAAAGTCCATAACTGTTCTGTATGCCAGCAACGCACCCCGGTTATTCCAATGCGAGTCCCATTTGTGATAAAGCAATTCCGGCGCGGCTTCAGAAGCACCGTCCGTTAAGACAGAAATTAAATTGCAATAATTCGGAAACGGGGGCGAATTATCCAGATACACCGGATAGCGGTAACCGAATATATCATACATCTGCAAATCGAAGACTCTTAAATAATTATCCGGCATATATTCGCCGTAAACCGTATTCTTATTGGGGGCAACCGTGAATATAAAATCCGCGCCTTTGTCCTCACAGTATTCCTTCACGGCGTATAAATCCTCCGTTATATCAAGAACTTCCTGCCGGTCCGGACTGTTCCTTACGGTATAAGAATCCACAGTCTGGGCGAAAAACAGCCAGCCGTCTTTACCTGCGATTACAGAATCCTCACTTGAAGTCCCGAAGATTTTATGCGATATTAAAGCGTTTAAAGTTACCAATTGCTGCCTGAACGCAAATCTGTCCGAAATATAAGCGTCAAACCCGTCCCCGAACTTTGAATTGAGTCCGCTGCCTGTTATAAGTTTGGGCATCGGCGCAAATGTACGTTTTTCCGCCGTACCGCTGCCGCCCAATATACCCATTAACAGTGAAGGCGCCGCACAGATTAAAAAGAATACGGCAATGTAAATTATTTTCAGTGATTTCATACAGCACCTCAAAATCTGAAATAAATAAACGGATTGTATGACGCAGACGATAAATTCATAATGCACAGAAGCAATAACGGAAACGTCAGGACATATGTAACCGTATCATATACTTTGGCACGGTTCCGGAACAGCCTTTCAACCGTGTTTTTCACCGGCAGTGCGGCAATGACCGCGGCAATGAATATTACTGTAAACAGCGGAGTAAAATATTCCGCCGCCAAACTGAACGGAAAACTGCGGATGTATGGGTACGGGAACTCCGGAAAATCGTCCCCTAAGCTTATTAGAAATCCTCTGAAATCCGAAAACAAAAACATTTTTGACAGAAAATAAAGCCCGTCCGACAGTGTTTCCGCACGGAATATCACAAACCCGGCAGTTACCGCCAGCATAGTATACAGCCGCTGTAAAGCAGTTACCGGGACACGAAGAAACCGCGGCATTTTCATTCCCTCTTTTACGGGAATAAAACTTTCAAGCATTAAAAACAGTCCGTGAAACAGTCCCCATACCACAAAAGTAATATTCGCGCCGTGCCAAAGTCCGGTAAAGAAAAAGACAATGATTTTATTAATGTTAGTCCGGAGTTTCCCTTTGCGGTTTCCGCCAAGAGGAATGTACAGGTATTCCTTAAACCATGCGGATAAAGAAATATGCCATCTCCGCCAGAAATCTTTTATACTCCTTGCGGCATACGGATAATTAAAGTTTTCCTTGAATTCAAACCCGAACATTTTGCCCAGTCCGATTGCCATATCGCTGTATGCGCTAAAATCAAAATAAATCTGAAATACATACGCAACTGCGCCGAGCCATGCGTTAGGAGTCCCCAAAGAATCTCTTCCAAGCGCGAAGATACCGTCCGCGGCAAATCCCATAGCATTTGCTATAAGCAGCTTTTTGCTTAACCCTACCGTGAATCTGCGTATTCCCTGCATAGTTTTATCAAGGGTAATGCTGCGGTTATCAATTTGCAGAGCCACATCATAGTACTTTATAATAGGGCCGGCAATCAATTGCGGGAAGAAAGACACAAACAGCAGCAAACTGAAAAAGTTCTTTTGCACCCGCTGCCTGTCCTTATAAACATCTATAACGTAAGACAGTGCCTGAAACGTAAAAAATGAAATCCCAATCGGCAGCCGTATATTAACATGCGGCAAACTGCCCGATGACACCGTATTTAACAGGTCAACGGCAAAATCCGTATACTTAAACACTCCGAGCATTCCTATATTGACGGTGACCGCCAGAACAAGGAGTAACTTGGAAGTTTTGTCTGACGTACTTTTAGAAATGCCGACACCGAAAAAATAGTTTACCGCAACCGATACAAGCATAAGAACAATCGCCATAGGTTCGCCGAATGCGTAAAACAGCAAACTCGCAAGCATCAGCATGAAATTTTTTGCCTTAATACCCGGAAGAATCAAAAACAGTACATACACCAACGGCAGAAATATAAACAGAAACACTGCGGAACTGAATACCAATATTCTCACCAATCCTTAACTGTTAAGAGTCTGTTCAATATCTTTTTGTGATTGTGCTTTTTGGTAGATTTTTGGCTTTTCTAGGCAAAA
>JAISVP010000131.1 GCA_031271475.1 Oscillospiraceae bacterium
CGTGAAAGTTTCAGCAAAGAAGTTAACAGCCAATCCATTTGAGCAAGCAGTTTTTCAGTTTCATAAATAAACTTTTGTCTTTCCTTTTTTAATCGGCGGACTTTGTTTTCCCATTCCAATTTTATTTCATCAGCATTCACACCTGATAAAGATTCTTCATGCAGAGTTTTTTTCAGCAAAGACAATGCAAGGGTAGCGGATGTCAAAGGCGTCCGTAACTGATGGGCAATATCCGCTAATGAATCGGTTAAATGCTGTTTGTCTTTTTTTAACGCCTCATTTTGTTCACGGATACGTAAAGTCATTTTATTAACCTCACTGTGAAGTATAGATAATTCACCCTCTTCAAAGGCATCTAATTCCATACGGTCTTCATCATGCAGTATAAGGTCAATTTCCATTGAAAGTCTTGCTAAACTGCGATAACGCTGTTTGGTGAAAACGGTAAATGATATCCCGAAAACAGCAGATAAAGTCAAGGCAAGTATACCTGCTGCAAAGCTTATAGCAAAACCGGCGGTCAATCCTGCGATAGCCAACACAAAAAACAGAACGGCAAAACACCTGAACTCTTTATTCCTGAACATACCTGTCTCCCAATCTGTATCCCATACCCCGAACAGTTAAAATAATTTGGGGATCGGCAGGATTGTTCTCAATTTTTTCCCTCAGACGTTTAATGTAAACGGTTAAGGTGTTGTCGTTAACAAAATCGCCCCCTGCATCCCAAAGTTCATCAAGCAGTCTGTTGCGTGAAATAACTGTTTTTTGATTGTTAAGAAAAACTAACAGCAACCGGTACTCAAGAGCCGACAGGAATACCTCCGTACCGTTTTTTTTTACTGTCCCACCTGATGTGTCAATAAATAAATCGGCAATTTCGTATATTGACGGAGTATAACCGGTTTTCCGCAAGGCTGCCTTGATTCGTGCTATGAGTTCCATTGGGCGGAAAGGTTTTATTATATAATCGTCCGCCCCCATATTAAGACCTGTCACAACGCTGATTTCATCACCTGAGGCAGTCAGAAACAATACAGGTATATTTTGGGATTGCTTTATAGCGGTATACACCGTAAACCCATTTCCGTCCGGTAATGAAATATCAATCAAAGCCAGATCGAATTTTTCACTCATGGACAGTGCAACAGCTTCTTTCTGCATAGCGGTATGAACTGCAGCGAAACCTTCCGATTCAAGCAGAAGCATTAGATTTTTTGCTATTGCACTGTCATCTTCAACTAAAAATATCTTCGTCATTTTCAGTATCACCCTAATATATTGTAATTTCGGTTGGGAAAGGGCGAAGCTCATCCTCAGCAACGCACACATTTAAGCGAGAGGCTCGGTTTTTATAACATTAAAATAAACTTTTAGTATTTGTGTTTCATGCGATACTTCAAGGTGATAATTCCCAGGCTTAGTTCCGGCGCCTATACGCCACTGCCAGGAAACATTGCCGAACTCATCAGATATCTTCGGAACCAGTTCCTTTGACTGGCTTTTCCCGGCAGAATAATACACTGAAATATTGTACTGTGTTTCCGGTTGTCCGCGAACAGTCACACTGGCTTGCTGACCTGCTTCAACTGCGGCAGTCATACTGATCAGAATTATGTCGGCAGTTTCAGCATATGATGACTGTGTCTGCACAGTAAATTCAGGGGATATTTGTTCATAGGACAAGGTAGGCGACTCATAACCGCCCCATTCTGATTTTATTATCAAAAGCAGTAAAATAACAACATATGCACCGGCGATTAACAAATTCCGTTTATTTACTGTCATAAAAAATACTCCACAACAATACGGGTACTGCAGCGGCTTTTTGTCATTCGTAAAACTTCGTCAGAAGAATTCATCATGGCATACATTGCACCGCAAACAGTTGGCATAAGGTTAACCAATCCCAATTCCTTATGTATTTCACCTGATATTAATATTAAAGATTTCTCACCCAACAGTCTTTCCGTATCTAAGATAGATCTAATATATTCCATAACCTCTTTTTTTGAGGCTCTTGACACTTTTTTTAGGTTAAGGGATTGCCTTCGTGTTCTGAACAGTTTAGCGGTATACGGTGTGCCTTCTATTTTAAAATTTTCCCACAAATGATACAGCACCTGATAATAATACGGTGTTGGATGGAAGTATAAATCCACAGACAGACAGGCACTGTTATTGTTTTTGATTGCGTCAAACGGTTTGGTTAAAGGATTAAACTCTTTTGCATAGTTCTTACAGCCTCCGATATATAACAAAAATCCGTTGACCACAAGAGCATAACATCCTGATATGCATGACCATTTTGATGGAATTGAAAATCTGCACGTCATTTCCTCATCGACGGATTCAAATTCATAATCCAGCAGTTCTATTGTTTTCATAATATTGTTCTCTTAGAGCCTGTTCAATATCTTTTTGTGATTGTGCTTTTTGGTAGATTTTTGGCTTTTCTAGGCAAAAATCCGCAGTAATGCTTGCGCCTTACAAGGATTTTTAACGCTGAAAAACGGAAATTTTGCTGAAAATGACACTTGCCAAAAGATATTGAACAGGCTCTTAGAGCCTGTCTAAATCTTTTTACGGTAATTTCGATCCCGAACGGGCTAAGTGAAGTCCTCATATTTGTGTGCGGGTCTCGGCAAAGCCGAGACCCTAGTCGTTAGAAACGACTGTATTTCCAGACAGAATACATTTATTCAAGATAATAAGTTGCCTCCATATCGGCAACGCTCAATGCAAATGCAAGAGGGAAATTTTTAAGCGCATCACCTATGGTTCGTTTATCTTCAAGTCCCGAAAAGCCCATGTGCCAACGTATAGCAAAGGCTTCCTCACGGGAAAGTTTCATAAATCCGGATATAATATACACTGATTTTTCACCGTGACCGTAGGGCAGTTTATCGTCAATTTTATAAGACGGGACTTTTTCCCATATGCCTGTATCTTCATTTTTAACATTACGCATATATACCTTGTAAGTGTCGGCTTTACATACGTCATGCAGGAGTGCGACCAATGCAACTGTTTCATCACTGTAATTCATATTGTAAAGTTTTTTTGTACGTTCACGGTTTAAATAATCGCGAAGACAGTCATAGACATTCAGACTGTGTTCACAAAGACCGCCCTCATAAGATGCATGATAATATGCACTTGATGGTGACTTAAAGAAGTCCGATTTAGTTTTAAGATAATTAAGTAATGTATCCGCATTCTCACGCTTAATGTTGTTAGAAAAGATTTCC
>JAISVP010000160.1 GCA_031271475.1 Oscillospiraceae bacterium
AATTTTAAATATACACTTGACAAGTTATAAAAAATTGTGTATAATAAATACGTGAGCGAACTAAACGGTAGCTTGCGGAAACGCAAGAGGAAAGTCCGGGTATCACAGAGCAGGATAGCTGTTAACGGCAGCCGGGGGCGACCTTAGGGCTAGTGCAACAGAGATATACCGCTTAATTTCTTTAAGTAAGGGTGGAAAGGTAAGGTAAGAGCTTACCAGAGTGCGGGAGACCGCACTGCTATGTAAACCCTATCCGATACAACGCCTATTGGTGCGCTGCGTCTTAACGCTTGCTCGGCGGACGTAACGTAACGGCGGCTTTACCCGTGTGGCGACATGCGAAAATACGCTTACTGTAACGCGTATTTTAGACCGGCGTTCCCGGTCTGGATAGTTAAATTACCGTTCCCGACAGAACCCGGCTTATCGGTTCGGTCACCGTGCCGGGAAGCCCCGGCAGGCGTATTGCGATTTCTGTACCCGTGTGTTTCTGAATCGCCGCAGCCGGTTTCATATTGTTACCGCGGCAGTTAAGAAATATATTAAGGCATATGCCGCGTTTGCCTGCCGGGGCTTCCCGGCTGCGGCGATTTAGAAATATACAGGCACAGAAACCGCAATACGCCCGCCGGGGCTCCCGGCTGCCTGCGGGGGCTCCCCGCCCGCCGGAACTCATAACCGGGTAACGGCAAAGAAAAATCGCGGATTAAAAGTTTTTTGTTTCTTTTTTTCAAAAAAGAAAGAGGAGAGGTATATGAGAAAAGCAATTTCATTTTTTACGGTCTTGCTGCTTGCGGTAACATTTGCCGGATGTCAGCCAAATACTGAAAATATCTCGGAATTGGGCAGTTATACTAACTCCAAGCCTCTTGACAATATGACTGTCGATATATTGGATACCTATACGGAAACTGAAAATGTTACCCAAAAGGGTATTGGCGAAGGTAAGACTTACAGGAGAGGCGACGGCGCGATTTCCGTTACTTTTCAGCCTGTGGGCGACACTTACGCTACCGTTGAGGATTATGCCGCATATGCTAAAGAACAGTATCAGGCTTTCGCTGATGAGCTGTCTCAATGGCGTGAATTTTATGTTGACACTAAAAATTATAAGTGTAAAGTCAACAGTTTCATTTATCTGATAAAAAGCGGTTCCCAAAGTGTGGAAATGTTTACCTATGCCGGGTATATTCTTAGCCGCGGTACTGTTTTTATTGTCACCTGTACCGCTCCTCCGGAAAGTGTCAGTGAATTCCTTCCCGAGTTTGAGTTCACTATGAAAAGTATTCAGATTATTTAGTCAGATGTGAAAAAAACACTTGACATCCTAAATGATTTGTGTTATAATAATAACTGTCGGTGCATATAATAAAATACTGTTAACTGTGTTGGGCGTCATAGCCAAGTGGTAAGGCGTGGGTCTGCAACACCCTGATCCCCGGTTCAAATCCGGGTGACGCCTCCAATGCTTACAGCTGTTTCCTAACGGCTGTTGTCCGGGCAGCTTTCCGGACTCGCACGCTTACGTGTGCGTTGTTCTCATCGAAATTACTTACCGTGAAAAGCCCCCTCTCGTAAGAGAGGGGGCTTTCTACCTTTACCGCTTCCACCCCCCCGCCGCCGAAGTTTCGGGCGAAGCCCGAAACTGATGACGCTTTGCGTCATCGGGCATAAAATTTCATTTTATGCCCTTCGGCGGCGGCGTGCTTGGACCGCGGGTTATGCCTGTGCCGGAATACCGGTTATCGGCGGAACAGGTTCGGTATCCGCCGGGACATTGGGTTCAAGAACGAACGGAGAAACCGGTTCCGAAGTCACCGCCGCGGGGGCGGGAGCCGGTACAATTACAGGCGGTGCGGGCGGTTCATGTTTTACTATCGTAATTCTGTTGTAAATCTCCATGCCTGTGCCTGCGGGGATCAGTTTACCTATGAGTACATTTTCCTTAAGCCCTTGGAGCTTGTCACGTTTGCCGCGGATTGCCGCATCGGTAAGGGCTTTGGTCGTTTCCTGAAATGATGCCGCCGACAGGAAGCTGTCGGATGTTGACGACGCTTTGGTGATACCTTGCAGAATCGGGGTAGTTACGATTGGCTGGACATTAAACTCACCGTCTTTCTGCCTTTTCTCAAGCTGTTCAACATAACGTCTTATTTCAAGTTTATCAATCAGCACGCCGGGTAAAAGGTAACTGCTTCCGGCATCCTCAACCTTAACTTTACGCAGCATCTGCCGGACAATAACTTCAACGTGCTTGTCGTTGATGTCAACACCCTGCAAACGGTAGACTTTCTGGACTTCCTTAATGATATAGTCCTGAACTTCACGTATTCCAAGGACGTTAAGAATGTCATTGGGGTAAATATTACCTTCCGTAAGACGTGTGCCTTTTGTGATTTTTTCGCCGTTTTTAACCTTAATCTTAAAGTTATACGGCACCATATAAACATCTTCTTCGCCTGTATTATCGTTTGTGACAATTACATTCCTTGTTGTGCGGATTTCTTCTATGCGGACAGTTCCGTCAATTTTTGCTATAATAGCCGCATTTTTAGGCCGTCTGCATTCAAAAAGCTCTTCGACACGGGGCAGACCTTGCGTAATGTCGTCCGCTGACGCGATACCGCCCGTGTGGAACGTTCTCATCGTCAGCTGTGTGCCCGGCTCGCCGATTGACTGTGCGGCAATCGTACCTACCGCTTCCCCGACTGTAACTAAATTTCCGCTCGCAAGGTTAGCTCCGTAACATTTCGCACATACCCCCGATTTGGCTTTACATGCCAAAACGGAACGGATTTTTATTGTCGATATGCCTAAGTCCGTAATTCTCTTTGCATCGGCTTCCTTAAGGAGTTTTGACGCCGGGACAATTACATTGCCCTTTTCATCTTTGAGATCCTCAAACAGATAACGTCCGACAAGACGCTCCGAAAGCGGCTCAATAACTTCACTGCCGTTGCGGATTTCATATACTTCAAACCCGGAATCCGTTCCGCAGTCATGTTCACGGATTATTACATCCTGTGCAACGTCTACAAGTCTTCTCGTAAGATATCCGGAGTCTGCCGTACGCAGAGCCGTGTCCGCAAGTCCTTTACGCGCACCGCGTGAGGAAATGAAGTATTCAAGGATATTCAGACCTTCACGGTAATTTGAACGGATCGGGATTTCGATTGTCGTACCCGATGTGTTCGCAATAAGTCCGCGCATTCCCGCAAGCTGACGGATCTGGTTTATACTGCCCCTCGCACCCGAATCCGCCATCATGAAGATCGGGTTGCGTGTGTCAAGATTCGCTTTAAGCGCGTCGGTAACCCTGTCGGTCGCGCCGTTCCATATCTCAATAATCCTTTTGGATTTTTCATTTTCCGAGATATATCCGGCTTCGTAAAATGCTGTCATTGAGTCAATTTCCGCATCCGCCTCAGCGAGAATATCCACCTTTTGCGGCGGGATTTCCACATCCGATACAGATACCGTAACGGCCGCTTTAGTCGAATATTTAAAACCCAATGCCTTAATTTTATCAAGCACTTCCGAGGTTGTCGTAGTGCCGTGTGTGCGTATGCACGCCTCAATAATACGCGAGAGTCCCTTGCCGTTGACAAGGAATGATATTTCAAGGTCAAACTGTTTCGATGAGTCGCTTCTGTCTACAAATCCTAAGTTCTGAGGGATATGCTCATTGAAAATAAGCCTGCCGACCGTACAGTCGATAATGCGTGAAATTTCTTTCCCGCCTACAGTCTTTGACGAACGCACCCTTACCGGGGCATGAAGTGAAACATCCCCTTCATGATATGCCATA
>JAISVP010000002.1 GCA_031271475.1 Oscillospiraceae bacterium
GTGAAACTGTGATAACAGCTTCCTCAAAGTGGTGTGTGCTTGATAAAAACACACATAGAATTCAACGTCTTACACCGCTTTTTGAAAAATTCAGTGACGCTGATTTTATTTCCGGAGAGTTATTTGAAAATGCAAATCAAAGGGTTGAGCAACTGGCTGAATACGAAACTTCAGACAGTCATATTTTTACCGTACAAGTTACAGATTTAGACCAGAATTTGCATATGAACAACGCCCGTTACGGTGATATAATCCTTAATGCATCCGGTACAGAAAAGCTTCAGAATAACAGACTCTTACGCATTGACGCAAACTTTATGTCTCAGCTTTTTATCGGTGATGAATATAAAGTTTATAAATTTCAAAACAGCAGCGGTACGTTAATTGAAGTGCGGAAAGACAGCAACGGTACTCCCGTATTCCGTGCCAAAGTTGTGTGGGGGATATGATTTTCTGAAATTACAAACAGGAAAAATACGGTATAATGCCATAAAATAAAGATTTACGGTGTAATAAAATGGAAATAATTAAGAAACAGCATCCCATAACAAATTCTGTATTAAAACAGGATGTCTCCAAAATAGAATTACTTTCTCCTGCCGGAGATATGGAACGCTTAGTTGCCGCTGTACAGTACGGTGCGGATGCTGTTTATCTTGGCGGCACACAGTTCGGTATGCGGACAGCTCCGCCAAATTTTAACTTTGATTCCTTAAGTGAAGCCGTTCAATTTGCACATAATAACGCTGTAAGGGTTTATTTAACCTGCAATGCTCTGCCGCATAACAATGAAATTGCCGATTTTCCCGCATTTATCACACAAGCGGCGGATTGCGGAATTGATGCGGTTATTGCAGCAGATTTCGGTGTTATCTCACTTATAAAAAAATATGCTCCCGGACTTGAAATACACGCATCCACACAAATGGGAATTGTTAATTCCGCAACTGCTTTGGCTTTGTTTGATATGGGTGTCAGAAGAATTATTGTCGCAAGAGAACTGTCTTTGAGTGAAATTGCACAGATCCGTGCCCAAACACCTAAAGAACTTGAGATAGAAGCTTTTGTCCACGGTGCGATGTGTGTATCTTTTTCAGGACGGTGCTTGCTTTCACAGTATTTTACCGGGAGAGATGCTAACAAAGGGGAATGTGCCCAACCTTGCCGATGGGAATACCGGCAAGTGACTGACGGTTCATGGTCCGGTCCTGTTGTAGATATTACCGAGGACGGCGGCGGAACATACATTATGAATGCACGGGATTTATGTATGATTGAGCATATAGACAAATTGGCTTCCGCAGGTATAAACAGCTTTAAAATTGAAGGGCGTGCAAAGTCTGCCTACTATGTATCTGTGATTACAAATGCTTACCGGGCGGCATTGGATTATTTCTATCGCGAAAATACACTTGACGGTATGCCTGAATGGATATTTAAGGAAGTCTTACAAGTCAGCCACAGGGAGTATTCTACAGGATTTTATTTTGGCGCCCCAACGCAAAATTATAAATCCGGCGGGTATATTAAGGGATGTGATGTTGTCGGTATTGTGGACTGCTGCCGGGATGGAATATTATACGGTACACAAAGGAACAAATTTCTAAGCGGAGATGAACTGGAAATACTTGCACCGAACAGTTCGCCGATAACGGTTAAGATTGACAGACTGTTTAATGAAAAAGGTGATGAAATCCAGTCTGCTCCCCATGCTATGATGAAGTTTTCTTTTCCATGCGAGAGCGAATTCCCTAAAGGTGCTGCAATGCGTAATTTATACCGTCCGCCGAAGGCATAAAATAAAATTTTATGCCTAATGACGCTTTGCGTCATTGTTTCGGGCTTTGCCCGAAACTTCGGCGGTGCACGGAGACGAAATCTGTCTCTTTTCGGCATTGCAAGCTACGATTGCAGTTAATGTGACATAAGTGCCTGCCTTAGAGTATGTCTAAAACAGAAAGAACAACAAATGAAAAAGATTGTTAAATTTTTAACGGGGCGTTTTTTTATACGCGGACTGATTTTACTGCTACAGTTATTGGTCATATTTGCTATCGGATGGTGGCTGAACTCATATTCGTTTTACATTAATATTGCGTTTATGCTTGTAAGTGCAGTATTTGCTTTTGTTATTATCAATGATGACACAAATCCGATGTTTAAGGTTTCGTGGCTGTTGCTTATGCTTGCTTTTCCGATTGCCGGATGGTTTTTTTATATCATGTTCGGACGAAAACGATATTCAAAACGCCTGCAAAAACGTTATAATGAGATGGTTTCTGCCTTCGGAATTAAGGATGCAAACGGCCCGCCTTTTACAGATGGATCCGACCCAACTGCCGAAAGACTCTTTCGATATATTTACAATACTTCGCATACCCCCGTCTATACGAATACAGATTGCCGTTTTTTCCCATGCGGTGAGGACTTTTTTGACGTTTATATTTCCGAACTGAAAAAGGCTGACAGATTCATTTTTATTGAGTACTTTATTATTAAT
>JAISVP010000130.1 GCA_031271475.1 Oscillospiraceae bacterium
CAGCCCTTTTCAACAGGAACATTTCCCTCACCTGTATTTACACCGGAATTATAAGTTTTACCGTTAAATATACAGGTTCCGAAATTGTTAAAGTTATTTTCCTCCTGAGTACCGCCTCCGTTAAAGAACGGAACGACTTTACCGCTGTCGTTCATAAGGTTGCCGAACAGGAATTCAGGTGTTGGGTAACCTGCAGTAACAGTACCTTTACGTGCTAACTGTGTATCAGTACTTGCAACAACATACTGCGGATCCAAATCTACAGCCGCTCTGTTTAAGTAGTAGTAGTTGAATGAATCCTCAAGCAATGCGTTATTAGCTTTACCTTTAGATACAAAAGCACCGTTTCTTGCCTCACTGCCGCCTGCGTTATTGACGCCTGAAGCATCGTTTACACCGTAAACTTCTTCGCTGCTGCCGACAGTGAACGGATAGCTCACCTTAGCGCCTGCTTTAAGGGTATAGCCCTTACCCGGCGTAGCGAAACTGGAAAAGTCCAAAACGCGGACATTTTCGCCGGAATCTTCATCAAAGAATGCCGGACCTGTAGCTGTTGCTTCGCCTACTACCGCACCGGAAGCGTCAAGAATGTCAGCGGTATCAAGACCGGGTTCATCCCCGTCAAGAATAACTGTAGCAAGCTTTTTAGCATTTGTAAGGTAACCCACCTGATTTACCACAATTCCGTTACGTACATAAGGATCCGGTCTCACCCAGTAATCCTCCGGCTGCGCGCCGCTCTCAGCTTTCAGATACAGACCTGAAAACGCGAGCGTAGTTTCGTTTTCAAACCACGGCGGATCTGACCACTCACCGTCGCCGCCAAGATGGAACGCCCATTCACCGGCGATGTCAACTGTCTGCTGAAGTGCCTGAGTACCCGTTCTGGGAGTCCATGTCATGTTCTGACACTGAGGATTGGTGCCGTCCATAGCGGTCCACATACCCGGCGCTGTCTGCGGGAAAGTCACTTTAGAAGCCCAGTCGCCGCCGCCGATAGAATTCCAATACTCATTATCGCCCGTTGTATCGCCGACTTTTACGTTAAACCCACCGGGTTTATCCGCAGCCATCTTCCAACCGATTGTGTACTGTGCCCCCGTACGGATTGGCAGTTCCCTATGTCTTATCTGCAAGTCCCAGCGGGACTCACCGCCGACTGATTTACCGCCTCTGTTGACGATAGTCATTACAAACGCACCGTCCGGATTCTGCGCCCCAGTGAAAGACAGCCCGCCCATATCTATCGGCTCGCCTGCCTTAAAGATACGGAAAGCCGCATCTGCCGGACGCGTGAAGTTCATGTGCCACGGCGTACCGATACCTTGGCTGAAATCAGTACCGGTAATGAGCTGCTGCGCACCGAAATCATAGCCCGATTGAGCGTTTTTGTTATACGAGGGCATATCGTCCCACGCAAACGATGCGATTGGAGCCGCAGCAACGGAAACTGCCATAGCTCCCGCAATCGCTAAACCTTTTACTCTTTTAAGCATTTTTTCCTCCTTAAATAAATTTTATCTATATGCCGAAGTATGTCGAACAGACACCCCGGCTATATATGCTTATTATAACACAAACCTATCACCTTTGTAAACAGTTTTGATATAATTTCATCACTATGCACAAATTAGAGCAACAGTTTTTGTGCACATTCACCACATGCCTCCGGCGAATTTGCCGGAAGCATTTTCTATCCTGTTCAATACCTGCACAGATTATGCGGCTTTTATCTTACCTGATACAATCAGAATGGTCTGAACAAGGTCTTTAGCATTGGGATCCGAGAGGTCGGCAAGCTTGGAATATGCGTGAGAAAGCGCATAGCCGACCGTACTGTACCCATTCGGGTTGCCGTCCATAAATCCCAAGAGCGTTTCGTCCTCAGCCATAACCCTTGCAATCAGAACAATATCCGCAACCGATACCTGACCGTCTGTGTTAATGTCGCCCCATAACGGATTTTCCGGCATAACTACTTCGGGTTCTGTAGTCGTCGTTTCATCGGTTACTTTGGAACCTTCGGTTATTTTAGGCGTTTCAGTTTTCACATCACCTGTTGTCCCGGCAGTTTTCGCAGGGCCGGTTCCGTCAGGCTCTACACCCGCAATGAGTATATCCCCGTCATAGATGGTGATTTTGTCAGTTTTAACCAATCCGGTCGCACTGACTTCACCGCTGCCCGCAAGTATATCCTGTGCGGAATAGTCCTTGCTTGAGTCCCAAGGATTTCCGGTGCCGTTATCGAATTTAACTTGGAATTCCCAGCGTTCCTCGGACTGTCCGGCAGGCAGTACCCAAGTACCGTCAAAGCTTACTTTAAAATAGTATATATTTCCGTCATACTGGATAGGACCGGAAACCACCGGATCTTTGTCGCCTCTTCCGCCGATAACCGGACCGTGATAGCCGATATTTCCGGACAGACTGCCGATATCAAGACCGGTTGCGTCAAAGAAGTAATTAAATGACATATTCTTGATAGTTCTTGCCGGCCATGCGGAATGGTTGTGGATTTCGAGCTTAATCTGTCCGTTTTCAATCTTCGCATCCGCATAGAACTCATCCCATTTCGGGGTTTCTTCCGGCGGGAAATTCGGGTCAATTGTACCGCCGTATCTGCTTACCATAGAGCACAGCGCCGCCGTATAACCTGCATTGTAGTCGATAGCAACTTCCGTATACTGGTAATCACCGGGGTTGTCGCTGTATCCGCCGGATTGGTCAGGACCGCCGACAAGCGCGCCGTAAAGTATATGTGCGTGTTCCTTGCCCGCACCGGTGCCGCTGCCCAATGCCTGCCATTTGTCATCCCAAACACCGCTTGAACCTCTGTGATGCCAGCCTTTGGAATGGTTGTCATTGCCGTCCATACCGATAACATAGCTGAAATTACTTGCGTTATCGCCGAACGCGTAGTTCATCTGAGAGTCAGCGAATTCTCTGTATTTGGAAATAAAAGCCGCATCATCCTTAAAGATTGTGTCACATGCGACATTGGCAATAAACGCCGTAGCCGTTGCGTGACGCAGCGAGCCCCACTGGAACAGCCAAGCTAAACCGTCAGGAGTATACTTAACCTCAACGCCCTTATAACCGCCCGTCCATGTTTCCAAATGCTTACGGACATTGTCTTTCCATTCCTGTATGCCGGTATTTTCCGCATAGAGCAGGTAACCTGCCGGCCATGTATGATCCCAACAGTAGCCCCAGCCGATAGTAACCTCATCGTTCATCTGTCCTTCATTCGGAATATTCGGAATAAAATCACTTGCACACAGATCTAAGTATTTCTGCTCACCGGTTGCTTTATAGAGCACATTGGCCGCCATAAACAAATCGTCATAGAAGGATGTAAGCACATACATCGAACCGAGCATAGACGTATCGTCAAGCAAGCGGTTCTTATTTGCATTGTCAAAAAGATTGACAGCATGGTCAAGATAATTATTTGCAAGTTCCGGGTCGGAATCCTTAAAAATAAGGTATCCGAAAGCAAGTGTCGACGCCATCTGCCCCATTATGGAACTGTCCTTGCAAACCCCCGCCTCACGTTCGGTATTGCCTGTCATAATCTCGTATTTTATCATGTACACTTCGGGAGCGCCCCACCACTGATGGTCGAACTGCCCGCCTTTAGGCTGAATACAGTACACAATCTCATCGCCCAAGTCACAAAGCGCAAGATAATCCATTGCCCATTTGAGGTTAAGCAAATACTCTTCTTCGACACCGGTTGCCTTAACACCGTCACGGTACTGCAAAAATCCCCAAGCAAGGGTCATTGCGGAATACGCAATAGTATTAGTGAACTTAAAATGGTCGCCCGCATCGAACCATCCGCCCGGAATCGGGTCATTAGGCATATTGTCAGCATGCCACGACACTTTATTCCAGTTCGGTTTTGCACCGGCCTGCTGCACTTCATAGAAGAACATAGACTTTTGCAGTGCCTCCGCGTAGTTGTATTTACCCGTCCCGGGATCAGCCAGCTTAGGACTCAATGCCTGTGTTTGCTTTACCGTTTCGGCACCGTCCGTTTTCCCCACGGCTTTAGGAATAAATGAAATTCCCGTCAAGCCCAGCGCTGCCGCCAGCGCGACAGATATTAACTTTTTCTTCAAATTAAACGCCTCCTTCTGCTGTTTAAGCTTTATACTTATATAGTACTACATTTTTTCATTTTTGTCAAGCAGTTTTTAAAAATATTTTTAAATCCGCACTCGCTCTTACCTCTTCGGTGTTTTCTTTCCGGCGGTTTCTTTTTTGAAAAAAAGAAACAAAAAACTTTTAAATCCGCACTTTCTCTTTACCGCTTTGATGTTTTCTTGCGGGCGGTGTTAGGTTTTGCAGAATTCCGCCGGGGCTCCCGACCTCTATAACAATAATTGCTGCGGTGGTTCAGAAACACACAGACACTGTTCCCGCAATATGCCCGCCGGGGCTTCCGGCTTACCTCTTCGATGTTCTCTTGCGGGCAGTTTTAGGTTTTGCAGAATTCTGCCGGGGCTCCCGGCTTACCTCTTCTGTGTTCTCTTGAGAGCGGTGTTAGGTTTTGCAGAATTCCGCCGTGGCTCCCGGCATAGCCCGCCGCAAAAAAAGGGTTGACAAATTAAGCATTAAGTACTATAATAGATTAGTACAAACTGAAAAGGGGATTGTTATGGAAATTTACAGAACACATAATTGCGGGGAGTTAAGGACTTCCGATATTAACAAAGAGATTCGGCTGTCCGGATGGGTTGACACGGTACGCGACCACGGCGGGGTGATTTTTATTGATTTACGCGACCATTACGGAATCACTCAAATTGTTGTCAATGACGGAAAACTTCTTGAAGACATCGGAAAGGAATGCGTTATTTCCGTCAGCGGTATACTTCAAAAACGCACCGAAGATTCTTTTAATCCGAAATTATCCACAGGAGAAATTGAACTTAAAGCCCAGTGCATTGATGTGCTCGGAAGCTCCGCAAATCATTTGCCGTTTGAGATTGACGAGTCCTTTAACACCCGCGAGGATTTACGGCTGAAGCACCGGTTCCTTGACTTAAGGAATAAAAGAATGCACGGCAATATCGTACTGCGTTCGCAGATTACATCTTATTTGCGTACAAAAATGGAACAGTTAGGCTTTCTTGAAATACAAACCCCTATTCTTACGGCATCATCCCCGGAAGGGGCAAGAGATTATTTAGTCCCAAGCCGTAAACATCCGGGAATGTTTTACGCACTGCCTCAGGCGCCGCAGCAGTTTAAGCAATTGCTCATGGTGTCCGGGTTTGACAAATACTACCAGATTGCGCCGTGTTTCCGTGATGAGGACGCACGTGCCGACCGTTCTCCGGGAGAGTTCTATCAGCTGGATTTTGAAATGGCATTCGCCGGTCAGGAGGACGTCCTTAATGTCGCGGAAACAGTCCTGTATGATACATTTAAGAAGTTTTCGGACAAACCGGTAAGTCCCGCACCGTTTAAACGGATTCCGTATGCGGACGCCATGCTGAAATACGGTACAGACAAACCCGATTTGCGCAACCCGTTAATTATAAACGATCTGTCTGACTTTTTTAAGTCTGTGGAT
>JAISVP010000133.1 GCA_031271475.1 Oscillospiraceae bacterium
TTTGGCTTTTCTAGGCAAAATTCCGCAGTAATGCTTGCGCCTTACAAGGAATTTTAACGCTGAAAAACGGAAATTTTGCTGAAAATGACACTTGCCAAAAGATATTGAACAGGCTCTAAAGCACTGCTTTTATTTCCACGTCACAAATCAGACATTAAACCTGAACAAAACAACATCTCCGTCTTTCATAATATAGTCCTTTCCTTCGGAACGGACCAAACCTTTTTCTTTTGCGGCAGACATTGTACCGCACTTTATGAAATCATCGTAAGCAATTACTTCCGCACGTATAAAGCCCCGTTCAAAATCGGAATGAATTTTTCCGGCGGCGGCAGGAGCGGCAGTACCGTTTTTAATAGTCCATGCCCGCACCTCAGGCTTCCCCGCCGTCAGATAAGATATAAGACCAAGCCGCCTGTAGCCTTCTTTTATTACCCGCTCAAGCCCCGATGATTCAAGACCGTATTCGGTCAGAAACAGTTCTTTTTCCGGGGCTTCCAAGTCCGATATTTCCGCTTCTAACTGTGCACATACCGGTATCACGGATGCATTTTCTTTTTCCGCAATCTCATACACCGCCTTGTAATAGGGATTATTATCTATTCCTGCCAAAAAGTCATTTTCCGACATATTTGCCGCATAAATCACCTCTTTTTGTGAAAGCAGCGGAGTATCCTTTATTATTTCCAGTTCATCGGCAGTAAAATCATAACCTCTTGCAGAATTACCGTCTTCAAGGTATTCTATAAGTTTTTCTAAGAATACGGCATCAGCAGCTGCTTTTTTATCGCCTTTTGAAAGTTTTTTAGTCTTGTCTAATTTACGGCGGAGTATTTCCGTATCCGAAAAAATCAGCTCAAGATTAATCGTTTCAATATCACGCAATGGATTGACACTGCCGTCAACATGAATAATATTATCATCTTCAAAACACCGTACAACATGAATTATCACATCTGTTTCCCGTATATCGGCAAGAAATTTATTCCCTAACCCCTCACCGGCGCTTGCACCTTTTACAAGCCCGGCAATATCGGCAAATTCCAATGTGGCAGGGGTAAATTTATCAGGTTCATAAATTTTCGCAAGCTCATCAAGCCGTTTGTCTGCGACTGCCACTACACCGATATTTTTTTCAATCGTACAGAATGGATAGTTTGCGGACTGTGCACCCGCTCCGGTTAAAGCATTAAACAACGTACTCTTCCCCACATTCGGCAAGCCCACCATTCCCAATTTCACTGTCATTCCTCCTTTTTAGCCGCGGTCTGCCTTTACCGCTATGCTGATTTCTTTACCTGTATTGAGCGATACCGTTTCGCGGTTTAAAACACACTTACCCGTACCGCAAACCGCCCGTACGGTCACACATATATTAATCCGTTACTATATAGGTCGCGACTATATGGGAGCTTTCACTGTCATACACATCACTGCTAATAATATCCGTTGGCAAACCGGTAGCCTGAGTTTCCGGCTTAGGGGTAGTAATCTTCCCCTGTATATCCTTAATTTTTTCCCACGGGTCAACCGTTTGGACAGTCGTACTCTCTTCCGGCTGTGTTTCATCCGCAATTTTTATGTTCACACCCGGATAGGGATTCTTGGCTTTATACTCCACAAGAGGCATTATGCACAACATCAGTGCCAATGCAACTGCACAGGATACTACTATTTTCTTTGACATATTTCCTCCATTATGTTCAAAACCGCACCCGTTAACTGATTTTCATTGTCGGGAACAGCAGAACATCCCGTATTGACGCACTGTCGGTAAGAAGCATTACAAGTCTGTCAAACCCAAAACCCAAACCGCCTGTCGGAGGCATACCGTATTCCAGCGCGGTAATAAAGTCCTCATCAACCTGTGCATTCGCACCTGCCGCACGTCTTGCATTAACCTGTTTGACAAAGCGTTCCTTTTGGTCAATCGGGTCATTAAGTTCGGAAAACGCATTACCCATTTCACGGCGGTAAATAAAAAATTCAAACCGCTCGGTAAACATCGGATCGTTAGGTTTTCTTTTCGCAAGCGGAGAATTCTCCACAGGATAGTCATAAATAATTGTTGGCTGTATCAATTCAGGCTCGGCAAATTCATCAAAGAGGGCTATAAGCACATCTCCCTTGCTTGCCTTATCCATTCCGTCAAACTTCACGCCTTTTTCCTTTGCGGCACTGCGTGCGGATTCATCGCTGTCCCAAGTATCATAATCCACCCCGGCATACTCCTTAACAGCTTCTTTCATTGTAAGCCGGCGCCACGGTGCGGTCATATTTATTTCCGTTCCCTGATACATTATTATGCCCGTGCCGCATATTTTAAGCGTTATATCCTTATACATCTGTTCGATTATGTCCATCATGCCGAAATAATCCGTAAATGCCTGATACATTTCAACTGTAGTAAATTCCGGATTATGCGAGGTATCCATACCCTCATTACGGAAAATTCTGCCGACTTCATATACCTTATCGAAACCGCCTACTATAAGCCGTTTGAGATACAGTTCTGTTTCAATCCTAAGGTACATATCTATATCAAGCGTATTGTGATGCGTTTTAAAAGGTCTTGCCGCCGCCCCGATTTCCAATGTATGCAAAACCGGCGTATCAACCTCCGTATAACCCAGTCCGTCAAGATACGCACGTACTTCCCGTAAAATCTGACTGCGTTTGACGAACACATCCTTAACTTCCGGATTTATAAGCAAATCCACATACCGCTGACGGTATCGTATATCCGTATCCTTAAGTCCGTGCCACTTTTCCGGCAACGGAAGCAGCGACTTTGAAAGGAGTTTAATTTTCTGTGCGTGCACAGAAATTTCACCGCGTCTTGTGCGGAACACAAACCCCTGAACACCTACAATATCACCTATATCCCACTTTTTAAATTCCGCATAAGTTTCCTCACCTATGTCATTCATACGCACATAAACCTGCATCCGACCCGCAGAATCCGCAACATCAATAAAGTTAGCCTTCCCCATATCACGCCAGCTCATAATCCGTCCGGCAACGGTAACGGTCATCTCTGCCTGAGGGTCAGAGTTTATCTGTTCCTCATTTTTTTCAAATTCTGTACGCAGTTCACTAGTATTAACAAGCGAACCGCTATGAGCTATGCATATGGCTCCTTTAATATATCTGATAACAAGAGGCTGAGCGTTTTCGCGCTTGTG